>NYXD01000107.1 GCA_002685435.1 Cryomorphaceae bacterium
GATGACTCCAAACATGTCCGCGGTGATAGCCGAAATCGTTAAGGAAGCATTCCGTCCCGAGGAAGTTAGCCTTTTTGAGGGTGAGGCAGATGTTGCAAGTTACCTTACATCATTGCCGTTCGACCATATCTTCTTCACCGGCAGCCCTGCCGTTGGCAAGCTTGTGATGGCTTCAGCAGCTAAAAACCTCACCTCAGTTACCCTTGAGCTTGGAGGAAAGTCTGCATTTATTGTTTTTGAGGATGCAGATCTAGATGCTGCTGTAGAGGGATTAGTTGACTCAATTTGGTTTAACCAAGGAGAAGTCTGCTGCGCAGGGTCAAGATTACTAGTTCAAGCTGAGGTTGCAGATGAACTACACCAAAAAATTAAGCAAAGAATCAAAACACTTCGACTGGGTTTGTCACTTGACAAATCAACTGATATAGGAAGTCTCGTTAGCAAAACTCAATTTCAAAGGGTTAGTGAAATGGTTGGTGAAGGTCTAAATCATGGTGGAGAACTCTTCCAGGCCTGCGATTTAAACTCAGAAAGGAATTACTACCCTCCAACTCTAATTACTGAGGTTGACTCAAGTCATCCTCTTGTGCAGGAGGAAATTTTTGGACCTGTTCTAGTTTCTATGACTTTTAGAACTCAATCTGAAGCCATTGATTTAGCTAATAATAGTCGGTATGGTCTTGCCGCCAGCATATGGAGTGAAAATATAAATCGAGCTATGGATGTTGCGCCAAAAGTAAAAGCTGGTGTCATATGGATAAATTGTCATAATCAATTTGATGCCTCTTGCGGTTTTGGAGGTATTAAGGAGTCCGGTTTTGGTAGAGAGGGAGGCAAAGAGGGCTTATATGAGTACCTTAAACCTCAAGGTTTAAAATCGTCAAGTCCTTCTAATTCTGCTTCAGTTTCAGTTAGAGAAGAAGCGATAGATCGAACTCTCAAGCTTTATATTGGTGGAAAGCAGGTTAGACCTGATGGTGGCCATAGCCTTGCAACTTACAATGCGGATGGCTCTCAGGCAGCTTATGTTGGCTCAGGAAATAGAAAAGATATTAGAAATGCTATCAGCGCTGCCTGTAAAGCATCGGCATGGGGCTCTCTTAGCGGTCATGGAAGAGCTCAAGTCATCTATTTTATTGCTGAGAATCTAGCGGTTCGTGAGTCGGAATGGGTTGAGCGTCTGATAACTCTTTGTGGAATTACTAAAAAACAAGCAAAAACTGAGTTCGATGAGAGCATCAGTCGATTATTTAGTTATGCTGCATGGGCGGACAAATATGACGGTGCTGTACATAGCGCTCCATATAGAGGCGTAACCATGGCGCTTCCTGAACCTATAGGGGTTCTAGCCCAAATTGCGCCAGAGAATTCCCCACTACTTTCAACAATTTCATTGATTGCTCCTGCTATAGCTATGGGCAATCGTGTTGTAATGATTCCAAGCCAAAAATTTGCAAGTGTTGCATTGGAGCTAGTCCAAACCTTTGAAACTTCAGATGTCCCAGCCGGTGTAATTAACATTGTAACCGGAAACAAACAAGAGCTTGCCGAACAGCTAGCTGGCCATGCTGAGGCTGACGCGATGTGGTGCTGGGCTGGTCCTGAACTAGTGTCTTCAGTGGAATCTATTAGTGCTAAAGATTTAAAACGTTTATGGGTAAACGATGATGCTGATAGAGACTGGATTGACCCAATGCAAGGTGAAGGTCTAGAATTCCTTAGAAACGCTTCAGAAATCAAAAATATTTGGACGCCTTATGGTGATTAATTAAGAATGAGTGAACTATTCTTACCTCAAGAGCTTATCAGAAAAAAACGTGACGGCATATCGTTGAGCGACCCTGAAATTGGATACATGGTTCAAGGTATTACTGATGGCAGCTTAACAGACGCGCAACTGGGAGCCTTCGCTATGGCTGTCTTTAAATGCGGCATGACAATGGATGAGAGAGTCAATTTAACAAGGCATATGATGAACTCTGGTGAAACGTTAAATTGGGATCAGCATAATCTAGATGGTCCTGTTGTTGATAAACATTCAACTGGCGGAGTTGGGGATAAAATTAGTTTGATGTTAGCCCCCATTGTGGCCTCTAGTGGTGGCTATGTTCCAATGATTTCAGGTCGAGGACTTGGTCATACGGGGGGTACACTTGATAAGCTAGAGAGCATTCCTGGTTATGATGCCACCCCCGATAATTCAGTTTTTCAGTCTCTTGTTAAAAAAATAGGCTGTGCAATTATTGGGCAAACAGCAAATTTAGCTCCAGCAGACCAGCGTTTATATGCCACTAGAGATGTTACTGCAACCGTAGAGTCAATTGATTTGATTACTGCTTCTATTTTGTCTAAGAAGCTAGCATCTGGGCTTGATGCCCTTGTTATGGATATTAAAACTGGTAATGGTGCCTTCGCTGCTGATTATAAAATGGCCCAAGAATTAGCCCAAAGTATAGCTAATGTTTCTAGTAATTCTGGGGTTCCAACAAGCTGTTTAATAACTGACATGGATCAGGTTCTTGGTCATAGTGTTGGAAATGCAATTGAGGTAGTTGAGTGTATTGATTTCCTGAAAAATCCTAATAATGCTGATCATAGACTTTTAGAGCTAACTATTGAATTATCAGCCTACATGCTTCAATTGAGTGGTTTGGCATCTGATTTGCAAACTGCAAGAATTAAATCTATGAATGCACTAGAGTCTGGAAAAGCTGCATCAATTTTTGGAAAAATGATCACTGAACTTGGTGGCCCTTCAGATTTAATGGAAAGGCCAGAAAAACACTTAAAACCGATGCCGGTAATTACCCCTATTCGATCAAATTCATCCGGATACATTTCAGAGATCGATGCCAGAGCTATAGGACTCAGCATGATTCACTTAAAGGCTGGCAGAACTAAGTCAAGTGATGCTATTGATCATGGTGTTGGTCTCAGCAATATAGTGAGCAAGGGGCAATGGGTAAGTAAAGGTGATCCTATTGCAACAGCACATTGTCGTGACCAAAAGCAGCTAGATTTTCTGCAATTAGAATTTCCATCTCTCATAAAGCTAGATGAAAAAGAACCCCAGCTTCCAAATTTAATCAAAGAGGTGCTCAGTTCAAATCAGGATTTAAACTCATGAAAAGAGC
Source organism: Cryomorphaceae bacterium (assembly GCA_002685435.1). The sequence continues at coordinate 3,135 of NYXD01000107.1, forward strand.
AATCATTTTAGTTCTAGACTCCCTTGGCCTGGGTTCAAGTGATGACTCTCATCTCTATGGTGATGAAGGTTCAGATACATTTGGTCATATTATTGAAGAATGTGCTTTAGGCAAAGCCAATAGTAGAGAACGAAGTGGACCTCTAAGAATTCCAAATCTACTTAGATGGGGGCTTGGTGAGGCTGCCATTGAAAGTCGTGGGGCATCTCTTCCAATTGATAGAATAAAGCCTGAAGGGGCTTATGGCTTCGCCAAAGAGATCAGCGCTGGAAAAGATACTCCGAGTGGTCATTGGGAAATTTGTGGCCTCCCAGTTCCATTTGAATGGGGAACCTTTCCAAAAGTGGAAAACTGTTTTCCAAAGAGTTTGATTGATGAGCTTATAACAGAGGGCAATATTCTTGGAACACTTGCAAATAAACACGCTTCAGGTACNCAGGTTATCGAAGAATATGGAGATNAACATATTCAATCTGGATTTCCAATCTGTTANACNTCAGCTGANTCTGTCTTTCAAATTGCGGCCCATGAAGAACACTTTGGTCTCGATAGGCTCTATGAACTTTGCACAGTTGCCAAAAGACTAGTAGACCCTTTGAATATTACAAGAGTTATTGCAAGGCCTTTTGTAGGGAATTCAANAGATGGCTTTACTAGAACTTCTAANAGAAAGGATTTAACAACNCCTCCGAATGACTTGACTCTGCTTGATCTAATTCAGGAGTCCAATGGACAAGTTATTTCTGTGGGCAAAATCGGTGATATTTTTTCAAATCAAGGCGTTTCTTATACCGTCAAAGCATCTAATAATATGGGCCTAGTTGACCAACTAATTAATGAAATGGATAAAGTTCAGGATGGCTTAATTTTTGTAAATCTTGTAGACTTTGATACAAATTTCGGTCACAGAAGAGATGTACCTGGATATGCTCTAGCGCTTGAAGAGTTTGATAAACGTATTCCAGAAATTGAATCCAAACTTCTTCATGATGATCTTGTTTTGATTACTGCTGATCATGGCTGTGATCCAACTTGGCCAGGGAGTGACCACACCCGCGAGCATGTCCCTGTGGTGTTTTATGGAAAGTCCATCAAAGCCCAAAACCTGGGCAAAAGAGATACTTTTGCTGACATGGGTCAAACTATTGCCACGCATCTCCAAATTACACCTCTTAGTAATGGCAAGGCTTGTGAGCTAATTTAAATGCAAGAGCAAATTCATAAACTTCCCAAAGTTGAGCTTCATAGTCATCTTGAGGGCACTATTAAGCCAGCGCTTGCTCAAGAGATTGCTCAGCGCAATGATGTCTCCTTAGATAGTAATCTTTTTCAGTCCAATGGAGGTTATGCATGGAGTGACTTTCCTAGTTTTTTAACTGCATATGATAATGTGAGCTCTTGTTTAAGACTGGGTAAGGATTATGGCGATATTACTTATGAATATCTTAAAGACTGTGCTAAAGAAAATGTAGTTTATGCAGAAACCTTTATTTCGCCTGATCATGCTGCAGAATGCGGAATTAGTTACGATGATATGATTTCAGGCATTGCTAATGGGATTGACGATGCCGAACGTGATTTTGGAATCGTTGGTCGTATTATTGTTACCTGTGTAAGACACTTGGGGCCAGAACAAGGACTAAATGTTGTTCAAACAATGGTGGACAATCCTCACCCCTATGTTGTTGGCTTTGGAATGGGTGGTGACGAAAACGCATATACATTAGAGGAATTTGCAGACATTTACAACATCGCTAAAAAGGCAGGTTATGAGTGCACTGTTCATGCTGGGGAGATCTGCGGGCCTGAAAGTGTTTGGGATGCAATCAATTACCTTCCTATAAGTCGCATTGGTCATGGAGTAAATAGCATCAAAGACAATGAGCTAATGAATGAGCTCGTTCAACGTAATATTCACCTTGAGATTTGTCCAGGCAGTAATTTGTCGCTTTCCATTTTTCCTGACTGGGATAGCCACCCTCTTCCATCTATCATGAATAAAGCTGTAAGCATAAGCCTCAATTCTGATGATCCGCCTTTTTTTAATACAACTGTCGGTCAAGAATATTATGACAGCGCAAAACACTTTAATCTTGATATTGATGAGTTAAAAAGGATTTCTGTAATGGCTATGGAGGCCTCCTTTGCTAACTCTAAAATTAAATCTAGGTTGATAGAAGAAATTCAGAAATTTCAAAGCTAAAAACTCTTTAAAATTTATTCATAAACTTTTGGAAAACATACATGTCAATAGAAAAAACTTACATTACAGCTGATGAGCTAGTGCACGACTCTTTTAAATTAGGAGTTCAAATTCATAATAGTGGTTTTAAACCTGACTTTATCGTTGGCGTATGGCGAGGTGGAACACCTGTTGGAATAGCCATTCAAGAAATACTTGCTTACCTTGGTAATGATTCTGATCATATTGCCATTCGAACCTCATCATATTATGGCCTTAATCAGCAATCTAAAGAGGTAAGAGTTCATGGCATTGACTATCTTGTTAGCAATATGAATGCAGAAGATAAATTACTTATTGTTGATGACGTATTTGACTCAGGAAGAAGTATTAAAGCTATTCTTGACACGCTTAATGAAAAAGCTAGAAAAAACATTCCTCACGAAATTAAAATGGCAATGCCCTGGTACAAGCCAGAGAGAAATAT
>NYXD01000108.1 GCA_002685435.1 Cryomorphaceae bacterium
CAAGTCCTACAAAAAAGCAATTTATTCAAGGGCCTTATAGCATTTGGCGCGATTTGAAAACCTGGGATCATTACGCCTACGTGACGCATGATAATACCTTTGCCTGGAATACAATACCGGATCACGGCTTACTTATCATAGATTTAGATAGTATTGATAATGCGACCCCTACCTATAAGACGATGAACCCCGTTATCCAGACGCCCTTAGGCAGTATGGACACTTTACAGACGGCTCATAATTTATACATTGATGAAAACGGTTACGCCTATTTATTCGGAGCAAATGTCGGCAACGGTGGAGCGCTTATTTTCGACGTTGCGACGGATCCTTGGAATCCTACCTACGTGGGTATGTATGACGATTACTACTTTCATGACGGCATGGTTCGAGGCGATACTATTTGGGGTTCAGCGGTTTATCAAGGGAAATTTGTAGTAGTAGATGCCTCCTTAAAAGATAGTACAGTGGTCCTGGCCACACACGGTACTCCCAACGCGTTCACTCATAACACTTGGATCAGCGACGATAATTCTGTTTTGTTTACCACTGATGAAATAGGTGACGCTTTTTTAACCGCCTATGATGTGAGCGATTTAACGAATATCACAGAATTAGACCGTATTCAGGCCTCTTTAGGGACAAGCGTAATTCCACACAATGCGCATGTTAATGGCCAATGGGTAGTGACTTCTTATTACACTGCAGGCGTTCAAATCGTGGATGCCAAATACCCAGAATTACTTGTGGAAGTAGGTTTCTATGATACTTCTCCTTCCTTCTCTGGTAATGGTTTCTACGGAAATTGGGGAGCTTATCCGTATTTTGAATCGGATGCTATTATTTGTTCAGATATCGAAGAGGGGTTATTTGTACTTGAACCTACCTATGTGGAAGCATCGCGCGTCCATGTGGTCGTCTATGATAGCATTACACGAGCGCCTTTGAGTAATTCTGATATAGTCTTTGATATCGCCAGCGATACATTGCAAAGCAGTATTGANGGATTGGCNAATGCNGGTACACATCTGGNNGTATTNGANTCNATAAGTNTAAAACTNGCGGGATTCGTTCCTCATAAATCNNCCTACCAGTGGCAAGCAGGTNTTTTTGANACNCTAAAAGTNGCNNTNCTTAATGTNAANAATGTCGGNATGCAAGATGNTGCNCATNCNGCNATAGTNNTNCAGCCAAATCCCAACANCGGAACATTTCANTTAANNGGAGTTGAAAANGGNANNTACCAACTTATNGANGCNANCGGTAGNAGACTNGAAGAAGGACTGCTNTCNAANGATTGGATTACNTTNAAAAACAAGTATGCACACGGTACNTATTNCCTNCGCGTGCAATGGGNANCNCAANCGAANANATTNCCNGTAATGCTTNTGCCTTAAAATCGAAAGCNTTAGAAATTNGTGGTAAANCCTTTGGTCTTGTAGAANTCTTCAATGATTNCGACNACTTCGTCCTCNNTGTTNGCGATNTGGATNAGNTCTGTNTCGTNGGGACTGATTTTACCTGTNGNTTTGAGCGTNTTTTCNATCCACTGNTTCAATCCNTCCCAAAAATCNCNACCAAAAAGAATAATAGGAAANTGATCGATTTTTTTCGTTTGNACNAACGTAATTGCTTCGAAGAGTTCATCAAGNGTTCCAAATCCCCCNGGCATAACCACAAAGGCNTGGCTGTACTTTACNAACATGACNTTNCTNGCGAAGAAATAGTCNAAGTCTAAANTTTTATCATGATCGATNAATGGNTTGCTGTTTTGTTCAAANGGTAAATCNATGTTTAGNCCNACNCTNGGNCCTTTACCTANTTGTGCNCCTTTATTNGCCGCTTCCATAATNCCNGGNCCACCACCAGTGATAATTCCAAAGCCTTTNCTTGTAAGCTGGCGTGCAATTTCNGTAGCCGCATCTAAATAGCGCTGTTCAGTGGTGTTNCGAGCNGAGCCNAAAATGCTTANACAAGGNCCNATTCGACTNAGACTTTCGTAGCCNTGNACGAATTCNGACATTATTTTGAATAATGCCCAACTGTCTTCAGATTTTATTTCGGTCCAGGTTTTTCTTGAATGAATCTTCATAGGTATAGTAGTTTCTTACCTATAAGATACGCAAAAAGTACTGATGGATTATTNTAATTCACCGGCTAAAAATTGGCCCGTAATACTTTCGCTAATNTGTATNACCTCCTCTGGAGTCCCTTCTGCAACNATTCTACCACCGCCAGATCCACCTTCTGGACCCAAGTCGATAATATGATCTGCTTGCTTAATGACATCCATGTTATGCTCGATGATAATCACCGTATTCCCATGATCTACNAGTCTTTGTATTACTTCGAGNAGCACCTTAACATCTTCGAANTGCAATCCAGTAGTAGGCTCATCTAAGATGTACATGGTATTGCCGGTGTCTTTCTTACTGAGCTCGGTGGCCAATTTTACACGCTGTGCTTCACCGCCACTTAACGTTGTAGATGGCTGACCCAGTCGTATATAGCCTAAACCTACATCCTGCAGGGTTCGTAACTTCTGATTGATTTTAGGGACATGCTCGAAGAACGGTAACGCATCTTCAATACTTAAGTCGAGTACATCCGAAATACTTTTTCCCTTGTAGCGAATTTCTAATGTTTCGCGATTGAATCGTTTGCCTTGACAAGTTTCACAATGNACATACACATCGGGTAAGAAGTTCATTTCAATCACACGCAAACCTCCACCTTGGCAGGTTTCGCAGCGGCCGCCTTTTACATTGAAGGAGAAACGNCCTGGCTTGTACCCGCGNACTTTACTTTCTGGTAATCCCGCGAAAAGCTGACGGATTTCTGACCANACCCCGGTATAAGTGGCAGGGTTTGAACGCGGTGTTCGACCGATGGGACTTTGGTCTATATCTATAATCTTATCGATTTTCTCAAATCCTTCAATCGTCCTATACGGTTGCGGTTTCCCAACCGCACGGAAAATCATATGATTTAAAATAGGATAGAGGGTACCGTTGATTAAAGTNGACTTCCCACTACCACTAACGCCTGTTACACAGGTTAAAACGCCCAACGGTATTTTTAAATCAACATTTTGAAGGTTATTACCTGTTGCACCATAAAGGCCAATCCAACNTTTAGGTTCGCGACGAATCTCAGGTACCACGATCCCAAGTTGTCCATTTAGATACTGCGCCGTAATGCTATTACTACTGAGAATATCTGTTAGATTTCCTTGGGCTACAATTGCTCCTCCGTGCACACCTGCACGTGGACCTATGTCCAGAATATGATCGGCGGTTTCGATCATTTCTTTGTCATGTTCCACGACTAAAACACTATTGCCGATGTCCCTTAATCGTTGCAAGGAATCTATCAGTCGCGCATTATCGCGTTGGTGTAAACCAATAGAGGGTTCATCTAAAATGTAGAGCACATTAACTAATTGAGATCCGATCTGTGTAGCCAATCGTATCCTTTGAGCCTCACCACCGCTTAGGCTCCGTGCACTGCGATTTAGGTTCAAATATCCCAACCCAACATTCAATAGGAATGAACTGCGCGAACGCAATTCTTTCACAATTTCCTCAGCGATCTGCCATTCTTTTGAACCCAATTTTTGCGCTAAGGAATCGATCCATTGGTCGAAATGAATTAAACTTTGTGTACTTACTTCCGAAATACTCTGACCCGCTACCTTGAAGTGAAGACTTTCCTTTTTTAAACGCGCTCCATGACACTTAGTACAGGTAACATTTTCCATGTATTCGTCTGCCCAGCGCTGTATGCTTCTGCTTTTCGCATCTTTACCCTGAGCCTCGATGAAGTTTATGATACCTTCAAAATTCAATTTATACTCTTTAGTAACACCTATAGCCTTGTGCTCAATGGTCATCACTTCATTGCTACCGTTGAGAATGATCTCTAATGCCGCTTCTGGAATATCTTCAACCGCGGTATCCATGGTGAAGTTGTGTTTCAGCCCTATAATTTCGAGTTGATTGAACATCCAATTTTTCTTGTATTCTCCGACCGGTGCTATTCCGCCTTTTCTGATGGTTAGCTTGGGATCCGGAAACAACTTTCGTTGGTTCACCTGTTTCGTAGTTCCCAGTCCGTCACACTTGGGGCACGCACCCTTTGGACTGTTGAATGAAAAAGTATTAGGTTCTGGCTCTTGGTAAGCAATACCGCTCGTCGGACACATAAGATGTCTTGAGAAATACGCCAATTCATCGCGCTCTAAATCCAACACTGCAATGGTCCCGCTACCATGGCTCATAGCAGTTTCGACGCTTTGTGCAATCCGCGCTTCTGCAGTCGCCGCCACAATAATACGATCTACCACGATTTCAATATCATGCGTCTTGTACCGATCTAGACGGTACCCGCTACTCACCTCGACCACTTTACCATCGACGCGAGCCCGAATAAAGCCCATACGCGTAATCTGCTCAAACAACTCCCTGTAATGGCCTTTTCGTGAGCGAACAACTGGTGCTAAAACAGCGATTTTACGACCGACATACCGCTCTGCGATCAATTCCACGATCTGGGCATCAGAATAGGAAATCATCTTCTCGCCGGTATTGTAGCTGTATGCTGTTGACGCACGGGCAAACAATAAGCGAAGGAAATCACTCAGTTCTGTTACAGTTCCTACCGTAGATCTAGGGTTACGGGAAGTAGTTTTTTGCTCAATTGAAATTACGGGTGAGAGCCCTTCAATCTTATCTACCTCCGGTCGCTCCATGCTCCCTAAGAATTGCCGCGCATAGGCACTAAAAGTCTCCATGTAACGGCGCTGGCCTTCCGCATAAATCGTATTAAAGGCTAATGAGCTTTTTCCAGATCCACTAAGACCAGTTATGACTACCAGTTTATTTCTGGGAATAGCAACATCTACGTTGCGCAGATTATGCGCTCTTGCGCCAAAGACTTCTATGTTTTCGCTCATTTAGAAGGAACCCAAATATGGTATGCTTTGTTTGTGGAATTGGATAATTGCTGGGTTTGAATCCATGGATTGTAAATTCTGAGCGTATTGTAGGTTATCCCTTGGGCTTTTGCCCAACTGATCCAGTCTGTAACCGCTGTATTAACGGAAATGGTATCCATTTTAGGAAAGGAGTATCCCTGATCCTGATGATAGACATAGCCGAATTCTTCAAGATTTTCATGAATGTGCTTTACCGCGGCAATGCGGTACACATAACGCGCAGTTTCTGAATTCAAAAGCAAGTCATAATAACTTTCAACTCCCTGCTCTGCCAAACGTCGTGCTGTACCTGCCATCCCCATGTTATAGGATGCTGCTGCTAAAGTCCAATTCCCAAAACGCCCGTAAGCTTCATTCAAATAATCACAGGCTACCTGTGTGGATTTTTCGATATGGTACCGTTCATCAATCTCGTTATTGATTTCAAGGCCATTTTCACGACCCGTACTCTTCATAATTTGCCAATAACCTGCCGCTCCCGCTGGACTTACAATATTTTGAAGTCCACTTTCAATTAAGGCGAGGTATTTAAAGTCATTGGGTATGCCATTTTTTGAAAGAATAGGCTCTATGGTGGGAAAGTATTTAGAACTGCGTTTTAGCATTAACAGATTGTTGCTCTGCCAATAGGTATTCACAAGAATTTCGCGGTCCAATTTTTCTTTGACCTCCATCACGTTCAAGGGTAACGATTCACCAGCAAAATCTAGCCGTTCAGGAATTACAAAGGGTTTTACCGTGCTGGGTCGAACTTCAATGGGATGCGGGGCTTCATTTGATTGAGCGCTTCTCAATCCGACATAGACAAGCGCAATACCCAATGCCCCAATGAGAATAGTTTTATTTTTCATAGGTAAACGGGGAATTGAAGGCCGTGAAGGTATTTCCTACCTGATCTTTAGCACTTAGAATAGGCGTATCAATCTTCCAGTCAATACCAAGCGATTCGTCATTCCATAAAACGCTCCCTTCGTGTTCTGGACTGTATGTGTCGGTGCATTTATACAAAAATACGGTGCTGTCTTCTAGGGTGGCGAAGCCGTGTGCGAAGCCAGGTGGGATCCAAAGCATACGTTTGTTATCACCGCTAAGTTCAACTCCATAATGCTCGCCATAAGTAGGCGAACCCTTGCGAATATCGACAGCAACGTCCCAAACCTTACCGCGCTGTACACGGACCAATTTACCTTGCGCTTTCGGTGGTGCTTGGAAATGAAGTCCTCGTACAACTCCACGGTCAGACAAACTTTCATTGTCTTGTACAAATTCTCCTGTAATGCCCTGATCGGCAAACACTTCGCGATTGTAACTTTCAAAGAAATAGCCGCGACTGTCCCCAAAGACCCGCGGTTCGATAAGCAGCAACCCTGCTAATGGTGTCTCAATGATTTGCATACCCCAAAAATAGCAGGATAAGCTTACGAAAGCATCGGGTCGACCTTTTCTTTCAAAAGGATTGATATTTCCTTTGAATGCGTTAAAAAACTTAAATGCGTTGCATGGCTCAATGTCCAGCTGCGGCCTGAAGCTTGTGCTTCAGGGAAAACCACATCCCAGTCGCTTGTTACACTATCTACTGGGCAAAGAGGAGCGGGTCGATCCCAGTGCAATACCGCTTTGAGTACCCAACGGTAATAGTCACACGGAAATTGCTCCATCATTTCTAATACTCCTTCAAAATGAGCGGAGGGTCGACTGTTCAGTCGAGCCATAAAGAAAATGAACCTCCGAACACTACCTTCAGGGGCCCAGTTGAGCACTCCTGTAGCAGCAATACGCCTAAATAATGGTCGTAGAGGTGTTTTGTAGTGCAATGAATTGAGTAAAACCACTCGTTGCACCTGATGACGGCTTGCCCAATCCTGCGCAACAATACCTCCAAAGCTGTATCCAAAAAGCAGATCGTGCTCTTGAATGTCATACGGGGCCATTAAGCGATCAGAATAAGAAGATATCGACTCGCCTTGTTCGGGGAGAATCCATTCCAAATACGTTGCAGACCATGGGAACTCGAGATTTCTAAAAATCCTTGAATCGGCACCTAATCCCGGTAATACCCAAACTCTAGCTTCACGCATTGCCCATGTTTTTACGAACTACATCTAAAACGCTTGGGTAGAGTCTTTTGTTCGCCGCGACG
>NYXD01000109.1 GCA_002685435.1 Cryomorphaceae bacterium
AGTATTGAGTTCTCTCGGCGGTATAAAGGAATTATTAAAATAGTTGGTGGGAAACTGCCGGTAAGAAAAAAGCCCTCCGTTTGGAGGGCTTTTTTCTTGCCGGCAGTTTCCTACCAACTATTTCAATAATTCCTTTATCCCGCCTAGAGAGCTCAATACTCCAGTGGCTTCATAAGGAAGGAACACCGTCTTGTTATCCGTGCCCTGACCTAATGATTCTAAGGTTTTTAAATACTCTTTCGCCACGAGGTACTGGATAGGATCTTTACCCTCACCACCCACAGCGACTTTAATTAATTCAATAGCCTCTGCTTCAGCTTTTGCTGTAGTAATGCGAGCTTCAGCAACACCCTCTGCTTCTAAAATTGCAGATTGGCGTTCACCTTGTGCACGTGCAATATCACTCTCGCGCTGACCTTCTGCATTAAGAATAGCCGCACGCTTCAAACCTTCCGCCTCAAGAACAGCAGCACGACGGTCACGCTCTGCACGCATTTGTTTCTCCATCGCTGCCTGAATATCCGCAGGCGGATTGATGTCCTGTAGTTCAACACGATTCACCTTTACGCCCCACTTATTAGTGGCATCGTCAAGAATGGAGCGGAGCTTCGTGTTTATAGTATCTCTTGAAGACAAACTTTCATCCAGCTCGAGCTCACCGATCACGTTACGCAGTGTAGTTTGTGTCAATTTTTCAATAGCATCTGGCAAATTTGAAATCTCATAGACCGCCTTCACTGGGTCCATGACCTGGAAGTAAAGCACAGCATTAATCTGAACCACTACGTTATCCTTAGTAATCACATTTTGCTTGGGAAAATCGTAAACCGTCTCACGAAGGTCGATACGATTCAGTTCCTTAAAGTTGACCAATTTTCTTCCATCAACCCCCTCCATTACGTAACGCCACATGATCGAACGCGGACGGTCGACAAACGGCCAGATGATATTAATTCCACTACTCAGGGTTCTACTGTACTTCCCTAATCTTTCGATGATCACTACCTCCGACTGCTGAACAATCTTTAAACCCGCAGCGCCAAAGATTACGACTAACAGGGCTAGGGTTGAGAATATGATTATAAATCCACTCATTTTAATATGTTGTTTAAGTATTAGATTTTATTTCGATACAGGAGTAACCTGTAGTACAATACTATCTCTAGAAACTACGTGTACTAACGTGCCTACAGCTAAATCTTCTTTGCATTCTACCTTCCAGTCATCACCTCCTATGAGCGCGCGACCAGCCCCTGTGGCATTGTCTACAGCCTCAGTAACACGACCTTTTTGCCCAACGATAGAGTCCGCATTCGTCTTTACTTTATCCTTTAAAAAGCGATCTACCACGGGCTTAATGGTGAAAAAGGCAATTACGGATCCTAGGGCAAATAAGGCAATGAGCCATTCGGTGTCCAATTCAAAATACGCACCAACACTACTGAATACCAATCCTACCCCGAGCGCCCCCGCAAGGAAGCCCAGTGTAAAAACTTCAATGATTAAAGAAAAAATGGCCAGCGCTAATAAAATGTGCCAAAGCCCTACAGACTCCATACGTAACGGTTTTTAGTTAAAAGGGAAGTTACTAAAGAATCGCTAACCTACTCCCCGCTTTTCATTAAATTAGAAGTTCCTAAAACCTCAACGATGCGCAAACTGCTCCTAGTGCTCATTCTGCTCACCTACACCCTAAATGCCCAAGAGCGTGTACTTTTTATAGGTAATAGTTATACTGCCGCAAACAGCTTACCAACGATGGTTGCGGCCCTTGCCTCTTCTGCAAACCAGAATTTAGCCTGTTCGCAGCAAACTTTAGGTGGCGCCACGCTTTACCAACATGCCCAAAGCAACGCTACATACTCGAAGCTTTCCAGTCAGAGTTGGGACTATGTCGTACTTCAAGCGCAAAGCCAGGAGCCTAGTTTTCCCTACAGTCAATTCTCATCGCAGACGCTCCCTTACGCCATTCAACTCGTGGACTCCATCCGCAGCATTACTACCTGTGCTCAACCTGTGTTTTTCAGAACCTGGGGCCGTGAAAACGGCGATCCATTCAATTGTGCCGCATTTCCCCCACTCTGCACCTACGAAGGAATGGACTCCATGCTGCACCGTCATTACAGTCTCATGGCGGATACCACAGATGCGTACCTCAGCCCGGTAGGCTCTGTATGGAAGCACATTCGCGATACTGACTCCACCATTAACCTCTACACTTCTGACGGCAGCCACCCCTCCCTCGCTGGAACTTATGCAGCAGCATGTGCTTTCTTCACGATGATTACGCGAATGGATCCCAACTCCATCACTGACGATCAAAACCTAAATCCTAGCGTAGCAGCAACCATTCGACAAGCCGCAAAAGATATTGTCTATGATTCATTGGCCTTATGGGGCGTGGGCGCTTACGATACACAAGCAGGTTTCACCGCGTCGATGTCAAACGACACGTTAACGTATACCGACACAAGCCTTTTTGCGGATTCCGTGTACTACGATTTAGGTGATGGAAATTCTAGTTCAACACCTAATGGCATTCACGCCTACGGTCAAGACAATCTTTACACCATCACGCAGTACGCCTACCGTTGCGGTAGCGTTGACACTACGGCCCTAGTTGTTCAATCTATGGTGACTTTCTCTATTGATGAAATGACACATCCTTACGTCGACATAGAGAAACTAGGCCTGTTCTGGCCCGCCAATCTTCAATCCGTAACTCTTTATACGCTCAGTGGAAAAACGTTCTGGCATGCCGACGCAACTAAAATACCAAACCTACCGACAACGAGCAGTACTATGCTTATCCTGGAAGCCACATGGAACGGGCATCAAAAATCACGTCAACGGTATTTTCCAAAGCAGTGGTAAAATCAAAGTTTCAAGGTAAGATGCAGTAAACGCATGCTCTTTCCCGTACCTTACTTCAATGAAAAAACTAGTATTTACCGCGCTACTTATCCTTGCAAGCACAGCGGGCTTTGCACAAAAAATGAAAGTTAAAGTGGACAAAAAATCGGGCACCATTTCTGTAAATGAAGTTCCGCAAGCCATTCTTATTAAGGAAAATGCTCCCGGCCAGTTAGGCATCAACAAAGATTTCACGATCACTAATCTTGACGGTAAAGAGCTCCTTTACTTTGTTTTTACGCAGGAGCCTGAAACGAACAGTCGCGGTTACAAAACAGGGGAAACGCTTACATACTATACCCTTAATTTCATCGAAAGTCGAGGTCAAGGAAGGCGCACTGGGACCATGACTGGTCTAGGAGCGGCAAAAATTGCTATGAAAAACGGGCTTATTGTCGATGGCGAGATAGATCCTGTAGCTCGAAAGAAATTTCTACTGAAATATTAAAAAGTGTAATGCGAATAAAAAAGTCCGGTTTGAACGGACTTTTTTTTGTTCCGATAATTTTAAGCCCCTTAGAACCATCTGGCGAGCGATGGGTTAAGTAGAAAAGAAGAATTATGAACGCATTATTTCTCACCATCGCCATGCTCGCCTCTCATACGACCTTATTCGACTTTACAACCGATGCAAATATAGATCGCTGGGCTGTGATTAACGATGGAGTGATGGGCGGTCTATCGAAAGGAAAGTTGGAAGTGACAACGGAAGGGCACGGTAGATTCTCCGGTACAGTATCGTTAGAAAACTACGGAGGGTTTACATCCATTCGTTGCGCCGTGGCGGATATCGCTGTGAATGAAGGCAGTAAAATTCAGCTTCGCATCAAAGGAGACGGTAAGGATTACCAATTCCGCGTAAAACACAAAGCCCGGGATTACCAAAGCTATATTACCACCATCCCAACAATAGGAGAATGGGAAACTATAGAAATACCACTTATTGACCTGTATCCGTCATGGCGCGGTCAAAAACTTGATATGCCAAATTTTGATAAGTCCAGCATCAACGAATTCACCTTCCTCATCGCGAATAAGCGCAACGAAACTTTTGAATTGTTGATTGATGAAGTAATGTTGGTACCGTAACGATTAGTTGATTCCCCCAAACCCTATTCCTACTCCTAAACGAAGCTGAATTCCCGGCTCTTCCCAGCTGCGTACGTTTACGTAGCCTGCACCAAAGACAAGATCAAGGGTGGTGACTTCAAAGAGCAACACACTCTGATAAACGTTTAAAGTAAGCATGTATTTGGGATCCGCATCTAGAATGGTCTCCGCCATCAGCTCAATAGACCTCGACTGCTCGTAAAAGAAGAAATTTACAGGTACAAAATCTAATCTGACTCCACCGGCAAGGAATGCACCGTTTTGAGAAAGTCCACCCAACGCTTCACCGCGTGACAATCCCAATGCACCTTTCCACTTAAAAGCGGGTATACTTGACAATCGCTCAATGGTTAAATGTGGCGCGAGAGCCACGAACATCTCATAGTCGTATGATTCCGTGACTTCTTGTACGGCAAGAACAGGAACCTGTAGACCAAAACGCCAATCATCTAGACCTAGATACAGGCCATTACTTATGCTCAAATCNTTGACTTGTGAATCTGCACCAGTGGAAGCACCGTCTTTTCGAACAACAGTTTGNGCTTGCNTGGAAATACTAATGGTAAACAATAGAACTAGTACATTAAACTTCATAAGAGAGGTATTTTTAAAAGCCACAATTTTCTGGCCAGGTTGGGTCNCCAAAGATATCAGTATGAAGCATCACTTTTTGAGATGTTTTCATCTTACCCTTGGCACCGCGGAACATGCCTTTTGAATTGAAGGTCCAAGTTGCGTTTCCTTTTGCATCTATGGCAATTAAACCTCCGTTACCGGCGTCTTCATTCAATACACCAAAAATGATACGACTTGCACTCTNCTCNAGNGTNAGNCCTTCANACTGCATNCGTGCATTGACCTGAAACGCNACATTCTCGCGAATAAAATATTCTCCATGGCCGGTACAACTCACAGCAGCACCGTGGTTATCAGCGTATGTGCCTGCGCCAATCAGTGGCACATCACCAACGCGACCATACTGCTTCCCCATCATACCACCGGTAGAGGTCCCAGCATATAAATCCCCATGTGCATCCTTAAGTACTACGCCTACAGTTCCGTTCTTCTTCATCTCCTTCCAGCGNNGGTATTGACTTTCGCGCTTAGGTGTTAAAAAGTATTTGTTTTCAACAAACTCGTGCGAACGAGTCTTCGCAAAAGACTCCGCGCCATCCCCAATCAANANNANATGCGNNGTATANTCCATGANATCACGAGCCAATTTCGCTGGATTTTTAATCCGTTTCAATCCGGCCACAGCGCCTGCTTTTTTAGTTGCACCATTCATTACCGAAGCATCTAATTCTACCGTGCCTTCGGCAGTTACTACAGCACCTTTTCCCGCATTGAATAAGGGATTATTTTCTAAAAGCGTTAAACAATGAACTACAACATCCATACCAGAACATCCTTCGTCGAGCAGCGTATATCCTGCGTTTAAGACAACACGGAGGGAGGAATCGTAAGAGGCTATCTGCTCATTCGTATAATACTTTCGCTCAATACCACCAGCGCCTCCATGAATAAGAATAGCAGGACCATCGAACTGGAACTGTTCGTGATTTTGACCGATCACAAAAAACGGTAAAGCAATGAATAGTTTGAGAAAGCGCATGATTATGTTTGTATACGTTCGTTGTAAGTAATAGCGATTTACTCTCCATGAAAGAGCTTGTGCTTTTTGATGGGCAGTCCTTGTCGAATGCGCCGAGCATTGTAAGTGCTTTGGGTATCGAGAGTCCACCGGGGCAAGAAGAAGGCAATGCCGTCAAGAATATTACCGATGAGTACGAACCAAATGATAGCAACTACTGCGGGGCCCACCCAAAAGTGGAGTAACGTAGCAAGGTAAATTACTAAGGGAGCAGATAGAATCCGACTAAATATGAGTCCCCNCGAAAGGATATATTTCATAGATCAGTAAGATAAGTCTATTTCATGATTCGGTGCATCGTAGACTTTGAAACACCAAAATAGCTAGCAATTTCTGTTTGAGTACAGTACAATTCTATTCCAGGAAAACGCGCTTTGGTCTCTTCCCAATAGGCTTTCTTATCCTGATGCTTCATTTTGATTAGTCGCAATTTTCGCATCTGAAGGAAATAACCATTTACCCTGTATAAAAATGATCTNAATAGTGGATTAGTGTAGACGAACTCGCGCCACTCCCTAGTAGATATTCGATACGCAGTGGTATGGGTNTACATTATGGCACTACTGACTGTTAGCGACCCCCACATTAAATGTTTTTCATCACACACAAAAAGCCCAGGCTCTATCATGCCATTCAGCATCGTCGTTCCATCTTCTAAATACATCTTATCGAAGCCATACCCTGCCTGTATAAACCAGAGATAACCATCCTTTTGTCCCGACCCCCACATTTGTTCACCGGGCGTAAAATGATGCGGACCATCAAACTGAGCACCGAAAGATGTGAAATCTTCGAAGCGCTCCGGAAAACCCGTCATCTCTGCTAGTCGAGCGGCAATTACTTCAGTCTTCGTTCTTGGCATTTTTTATGGCTTCTCTCATGTAAATTTTTAGTGACGAATTCGAAATACCNAAAAAATTGGCCAATTCTTTTCTTGGTAATTTCGAAGCAATTCTAGCATTTTCCTCTATCCAATGCACCGAATACTCGTGGCGATCTAAACCATGAATCTTTATATAATGCTGGTATTGGTAGCTGCATAATAGGGACCGCTGAACCCTAAAGGCTGTCATTAGATTTTTCAATGGATGCTGGTCAGAAACTTTCGTATTAATAGAATACAATTCCGTTTCCTCCAAAACATGCCATGTGGTATCCATTTCATTTAACTCTTCGTGAACTTCCAAATTAAAGATTAAATCTCCTTTTGTATAAAAATGTGACCAATTTGATAAATCATCCAATCTATGACTTACGCCTATCACGCCATTATTAATGACAGTGACGTGATCATCCAAGACTGGAAATTCCGACAGCTTATCACCCTGAGATAAGGAAAATGTTTCTACCACTAATTCATTTGAAAATTTAGCGAGTAATATNCTATCGTCAGGATGCAGTAATTTTTTGAGAATTTCAAAGAATTCTGACGTATGTGCAGCTGTTTGAGTCAAAATAAAGTTTCCAGTTAAGTGAATATACTAAATCTGTCAACGAGATGATCGGCGAAATTTAAATAACCGATTTACAGCGGATTAGGNAAGTATGGCGAGACGGAAATGATATTTCATTTTGGACAAAATGAAACAACAAGGAATATTTTGTTTTTGATATTTGATAANCAACTAATAAATTATTCAATTATGAAGAAAATTCTACTCTCTCTGTGCGTCATTTTTGGCTTGCAGACAAATGCTCAAACCTGTACTCCTGATACTGCTAATCCATCTTTGGCATCGATAGGCTATCCTACTTTGGAATGGTCAGGAATGTGGGTTAACGGCGAGACACCTTCTTTTGCGTGTGACAGCACACAACCCATGATGAATCTCGAAGCCGTAGTAGGTCAACCTTTTGAAGCAACTTTAACCGGTATGCTTGGCGATACCTTCCCCTCGGGCGGACTTCTCGTTCCTACAATTCAGTCTTCATTTTTATACACTACGGCAATCCCTTCTTGGCTAACATGGGATGCTCAGGATTCTACTTTCTATCCAGGTACGGCCAACAAGACGTGTGTTAAGCTCTCGGGTACGCCTGCTTTGGCAGATACCACTTACTGGATACCAAGTGTTGGTGTTGAAAGTGGTTTCTGGACGAGCTGGTATCAAGTCGAAGGATCTATGTTTGGCTTTCCAGCTATCGATACATTCGCGTTCTGTCATAATGTTCGCGTATTTAAAGATTACACAGACATTGATGAATCTGATCTCACTGCCATGTCTATCGCACCCAATCCTGCAAATGACTATTTGAAAATAAACTTCAATAAGGCTGTAGTTACAGAAGAATTCATAGGCCGAATCAAAGTTTATAATGTAATAGGCAACGAGGTCTATGTGCATCCTAACATCGAAGCATCAAACGCTGTAGGATTTGAGGTNTCATCCTTACCCGGCGGTAATTACTGGATCACGATAGATCTCGGCGTAGGTATGTTAAGGGAAGAATTTGTGATCGTACATTAAACCTAAAACCAATAAACCAAGATGACTATTCAGTTACTCTGTAAAAAAGTCCTCAAGAGCTTTACGGCTCTTGGGGCTTTTTTGTTCTCTGTGCTACTTTCCGGACAATATGCATTCGACGGACCCATCCCTGCNATCACGAGCGGCTATGGTTCGTTCGGGAATGACAGCGTCGTTCACGAATTCTTTACGGTTGATCCCGATTCATTATTCGAATGTAATGATACTGTACGCGGGATTATTTCCTACCCGTATGGCGCAAACACTGCCTTACCCGTAGTACTCACTTTTCCAGGAGGAAGCTATGTTGACTTCAGTGATTCAAATTACTTTAAGTCACAAGAATTCTACCAAACCTTCGTCGCCAGCAACGGTTATGTGGCCGCTACGGCACAATACAACAGTGGCTCTCGTAGCGATGAAGGATGTGCCTATTTGTGGACGACTGAACTAATGAAAAACCGCAGCAACCTGGTGGATTCAACGCGTATGGGAATGCGTGGTTACAGTTTAGGCGCCGGTATTGCGAATTGGCTTTCACTTACGATGTTTAACGATAGAAATTGGGGGTCTAATGGACGTTTTGTCTGGCCTGATGCAGGCGCCAGCTTTATTGGATGGCATGACAATTGGCCCGATGATATTTACAGACAGACGGATAGCGGCCTAGCTGCAATGCCTGATGATGTCTTATATCTCATGACCATGCATGATTTAGACAATACTGCGGATCCAAGAACAGGTATCGACATCTACAATTTCATGGGTGTTCCTGATTCCAATAAAGAATTCTACGTTATTAAAGGCGATACCATAAACAACTATATCTATTGGGCTACCCATTTTACACAAAGTACCTATGCACGTGACTCTACACAGTTCACCACATTTATCACAAAACATGACGCTTTAGACTACTGGTTCGGAACGCGTATGCTACACGCCGCTATGGAAACTGCATGGAACAACGACCCCCTTGCCCGCCGCATTTGCCTTGGTGATGGTGACACATTACAAACGACCTATGCCAACGGTCAACTTCGAGGACCTATAGTCACAGATACTCCGTGGATGAACATGTTCGAATCCTGGAATTCAGGTGCTGGATATATGAATCCTTGCGAAGTAACCTGGAACATGCGTCAATACGTTACTGCCGATGCATGCTTTACGCTGAATCTACCAGAGGTGGACGACTATGACGACTTCACTATATACCCGAATCCCGCAGCAGTAGGCCAAAAG
>NYXD01000110.1 GCA_002685435.1 Cryomorphaceae bacterium
GTGACGCGCACTCCGAAAAAACGTGCAGGTAAGTAGTGACCAAACTCGTGAAGTACGATCAATATAGAGAGTCCTAAAACGAACTGTAAAATCTGAATAAGCATGTGCTGTAGTTCTAATTGAGGATCAAAAGTAACGCTACGGTTGCAGATGAGCACTTTGAGTGGTGAATAAACCTCGATAAAGTGTTGTTAAAAGTGGACTCCTTACTCTACTACTCCTAATTCCTTACCCACCTTCGTGAATGCCGCAATGGCTTTATCGAGGTGTGCTTGGCTGTGTGCAGCACTCAACTGAACTCTAATTCTCGCTTGACCTTGCGGTACAACCGGATAAAAGAAGCCAATAACGTAGATGCCTTCTGTAAGCAGTTTATCTGCGAATTCCTGACTTAAGGCTGCATCGTAAAGCATGATCGGTACAATAGCACTATCACCATCCTTATAATCAAAGCCTGCCGCCTTCATGCCGTCTTTGAAGTAGTTCACGTTCCATTCTAACTGGTCACGTAGGTCCGTAGTTTCGCTCAACAAATTCAATACCTCAATCGAGGCCCCTACGATAGCTGGCGCTAGTGAGTTAGAAAAAAGGTATGGACGCGATTTTTGACGCAACATCTCGATAATTTCCTTTCGTCCGGTAGTAAAACCACCCATTGCACCGCCCAGAGCTTTACCTAATGTTCCGGTGATAATATCTACACGCCCCAGCACGTTTTTCAGCTCGACTGTCCCACGTCCCGTCTTACCAATAAACCCGGTGGCGTGGCATTCATCTACCATTACGAGTGCACCGTATTGGTCCGCCAAATCACAAATTTTGTCCAATTGTGCCACATAACCGTCCATGGAAAAAACACCGTCGGTCACAATTATTTTGAATCGGGCACCTTCAGCAGCTTTCAATTGGACCTCTAAATCTGCCATATCATTATTTGCATAACGGTAACGTTGCGCTTTACATAGACGGACACCGTCGATAATAGATGCGTGATTCAAACTGTCCGAAATGATTGCGTCTTCCGCGGTAAGCAGCGGTTCAAATACCCCTCCGTTCGCATCGAAGGCTGCTGCGTATAGAATAGTGTCTTCGCAGTGCAAGAACTCCGCTAGTTTTGCTTCCAATTCTTTATGAATGTCCTGCGTACCGCAAATAAAACGGACAGATGACATACCGAAACCGTGCGTTTCTAACGTTTTTTGAGCCGCCGCCAAAACACGTGGGTGTGAGCTCAGTCCAAGATAATTGTTCGCACAAAAATTCAGTACCTCCTCGCCTTCAGTAGTTTTGATGATGGCGTCTTGGGGTGTTGTAATGACACGTTCGCGCTTGAATAAGCCAGCTGCTGTGATCTCTTCAAGTTGTGCAGTCAAATGGTCTTTTAATCCTCCGTACATAGGTCAGTTGTGTTCGTTGTGTTGTTAACGCTGCTTGAGCGGTTTAGTTTAATTTATGAAGGGCTGCTCGTTCACCCATTCTATGCTTTCCTGAAGACATTGAACAGCTTTGTCCGCTGCACAGAAGTCTTGTTCAATATAATAGTGTTCGAGTCCTGCTGTTTCTGCCATGGCAAATATTTCCGCCCAATCCAGAACACCTTGCCCCACAGGAACCTGTGTCGCGGTATCTGCGGCAAAATCTTTTACGTGCCACAACGGAAATCTACCGGGATAATTGGTCATCCATTCTACAGGATTTTGTCCAGCGAAGGCGACCCAATGCATATCCATTTCAAAGACGACGTTGGTTCCCTCTAGGGCGTTCAATAGGTATTCATAGGCAAGGGGAGTGCCTGGTTGGTTGGGCTCTAAAGGTTCAAACTCGAATTCGTGGTTGTGCCAGCCAGCGACCATGCCGCGCTGCGCTGCTGCGTCTCCTAATTGGATAAGGTATTCGATCAAATGATCGTACCCTTCCTTATTTCTCCACGCTTCGTTCATCCAAGGAATAATGACCCACTTTTGTCCGAGCGCTTCAGCAGCATCTAAGAATTGATTTATGGAACGCGGATCAATAGTTTCCATAGTTGTGCTTTCCAATTCAGATGGCATATAATGTCCCGATGGACTTATAAGGTCGGCATCTGCAATGGCCTTATTGAACGCTGCTGTACTCAGTCCTAAAAATCCACCGTCCACATAGCCAAAGCTCTCGACTTTCTCATAACCCATAGCACGCGTGGATTGAAGGGTGGCTTCAATCGAGTCTGCTCCAGTAAGTGCTTCGCGCACGGTATATAACTGATATCCTTTTTTAGAATTTTTCATTGCACTTGTACTTTCATTTTTTTGGACGGCGGCACTTTCGTCTGCGTTTTGGCAGGCAAAAAATATAGACAGGCTAACGGCCCCGAGGAGTGCGAATTTTTTCATTCGATCATTTTTAATCTTGAAGGCTTGAAATTAGTGGAAAACGTGCAATTTTGTGGACATGCGTATAGACAAATTCTTATGGTGTGTCCGATTGTTCAAAACCCGCACCTTGGCGGGTGAGCAGATTCGTAATAACCGGGTTTTGATGTCGGAAGTGCCGGTTAAACCCTCTAGAGAGGTTAAGGAAGGGGATGTGTTTACGCTTAAGCGCCATGGATATGATGAGGTTTATGAAGTAATCGGGTTACCCAAAAGCAGGGTGAGCGCTAAGTTCGTCGCAGATTTGGTAAGCAATCAAACGCCTCAGATTGAGCTAGATAAAAAGAATTTTCTTCGCTTGGCACGCAACGTAAGTCGTCAAAAAGGGGCGGGAAGGCCCACAAAAAAAGAACGTCGAGATATCGATGATTTTCTAGAATAAAATTCACGTACCTTTAGCCTGTAAGTGCGGCTAATAGGCCGTAAAACCTAGAAATCCTTCTAATTGTCCGGCATTTGTCCGGTTACAGAAGTTGCTCCTTGAATAATTCATTAGCACATTGCAGTGTACAAATTACACTTTATCAATAAAACACGACACAATGAACAAACGACAACATTTCATCGCGTCTTTCCTTATCCTACTTTTTATGGGATGCTCTGCGCAACTGAGCGCTCAGTACCGAGGAACAGTCGTAGATGCTGCTGACAACTCACCTCTACCAGGCGCTGTAGTCAAGGCGGGTCAGAAATCTGCTATGACAGACATGGAAGGAAGATGGACGCTTGATGCCAAGGAGGGGTCGACCGTTACGGTTTCTTTTGTAGGATATATTTCGAAAGATGTAACCTTAGGTGCTTCGAAGAATGTGAGCATTCAGCTCGACTATGATCAAGCGGCTTCTACTTTAGACGAAGTTGTCGTTGTCGGATTCGGAACGCAGAAGAAGTCAAATGTTACTGGAGCGATATCGAGTGTTAAGTCTGAAGACTTAGAGGATATCGTATTACCACGCGTTGAAACTGCGCTGCAAGGAAGAACGTCAGGAGTTAGCGTCGTTCAAAGTTCCGGTCAGCCAGGTGCTGGTGCAGTGATTCGTGTACGCGGTACTTCATCAATAAACGGCTCAGATCCTTTGTATGTGATTGATGGCGTTGTCATTGGTGGTGGTATAGATTATTTGAACCCTAACGACATAGAGACCATTGAGGTACTTAAGGATGCAGCATCTGCCGCTATCTATGGTGCTCGTGGTGCCAATGGTGTTATCATCATTACAACCAAAAATGGATCGAAAGCGCGTGGGATGGAAGTGAAGGTAACTTCATATACGGGTCTACAGAATCCATGGAAGAAAGCGCCAGTATTGAACGCTACTGAGTACGCTACGTTACAAAATGAAATGGCCGGCGCAGCTGGTCAGACACTTCCTTACAGTAACCCTAGCCAATACGGAGCAGGTACAGATTGGCAAGACGCTGTGTTTAACAGAAACGCAGTGATTCAAAATAGCGATATTAGCATCGCAGGCGGTACGGACCGCGGATCATACTATGCATCTATTAGTTCGTTTAATCAAGAAGGAATCGTTGCTGAAGGAAAATCATACTACGAAAGATTAGCGGCTCGACTAAACACTACAACGAAAGTAAACGATCGCCTCACAGTTGGTTGGAATGTAGCTTATACGCACAACCAAAGTAATGGTGTTGCAGAAAACACAGAATGGGGGTCGCCTTTAGGTCGTGCATTAAACATTGACCCAATCACTCCATTGTATGAAACTAATCCTACCGTGTTGTCTGGAACGCCCTATTCTTCAGGTGGCGTACTTAGAGGTAATCTCGTTCGTGATGAGAATGGAATTTTCGGTATCTCTAACCGTGTAACTTCAGAAGTAGTGAACCCGGTNGCTGCATACAGTATGATTAATAACGTAGGTTGGGCAGATAAAATCGTCAACAACACCTATGCTGAATTTGAAATTCTACCGGGTTTAAAAGCGCGCTCAAGCATGGGTATTGACCTCGCATTTTGGGGTAGTGACGGTATGACGCCATCACACTATTTGAATGCGACAAACCTATTAGACACGAATAATGTGTACTCTAGTTTTAATAGAGGGTTTACTTGGATTTGGGATAATACCTTAACCTACACACANAGCGTAGGCAAGCACAACCTTAACTATTTAGCGGGGCACAGTGCTCAAGAAGTAAACGGTCGTTACATCGGCGGTAATAAGCGCGATGTCCCTACACAAGATTTTCAAGACGCTACCATCGATTATGCCCGTAACGAAATTTCGGAGCAAGTTTACGGAGGTAAGTGGGAACGTTATGCAATCGAGTCCTACTTCGGTCGTGTGAACTATGATTACGACGGTAAATATGTTGCAACTGCAATTCTACGTGCAGATGCTTCTTCTCGCTTTGGTCAGAACAACCGTTGGGGTTATTTCCCTTCGTTATCCGCCGGGTGGAATGTTCACAAGGAAAACTGGTGGGTTTATGATAATGTAAACACACTGAAGTTTAAGGCCGGTTACGGTTTGAATGGTAGTGACGCAGCAGGTTCACTGGAATACGCTTCAACTATCATTGGTGGTCGCTCATATACGTTCGGCGCGAACGAGGTATTNGTAAATGGTACAACGCCTGCGCAAGTAGCGAACCCAGATCTTCGTTGGGAAAGTGTTGCCCAACTAAATGTGGGTGCAGAAATTCGCGCATACGATTATTTAGTTTTAGGAGTAGATGTATTTAATCGCCGTACGAACGGTATGAAAACACGTCCGCCATTACCAGATTATATCGGTAATGATCCTTCTACAGCAAACGTTGGTTCAATGTTGAACCAGGGTGTTGATATTGAATTCGGATATGATCGCAGCTACAGTAAAGATTTCTCTTTCGGTGTTAGCGGAAATGCAAGTTTCATTAAAAATGAAGTCGTATTGATTGGTAACGACGCCGGATACTTAACAGGTGCTGGATGGGGACCACAGGGTATCGAAATCACTCGTATTACAGAAGGNTTGCCTATCGGTTACCTCTACGGATATCAAACGGACGGGATCTTCCAAAATATGAATGATGTATTTAGTCATATTAGTGGAGATGGTGATACGCTGCAGCCGATGGCACAAGCGGGTGATTTCCGTTTTGTGGATGTCAACGGTGACGGTGTAATAGATGCAGACGATAGAACTATGATCGGAAATCCAACGCCTGATTGGACGGCCGGTTTGACGATCGANATGCGCTACAAAAATTGGGATGTAAACATTTTCGGTCAAGGAGTATTTGGAAATCAGATCTACAATGCGACACGCCGTTACGACTTACCAACCTCAAACATGCCTGCTAAAGCAATAGATCGCTGGACAGGTGAAGGTTCTACAAATGACTACCCAAGACTTACGTTCAACGATGTAAATAGAAACTTTGCACGTAGTTCAGATTTCTACGTTGAAGACGGTAGCTTCTTCAGATTGAAGTCTTTACAGATTGGATACAATATTACGGGCCCAGCTGCTGAGCGCATTGGTCTACGTAAAATGCGCATCTACTACAGCGGCACGAACCTTCTTACATTCACNAAATACAGTGGATTTGATCCAGAAATCGGTGCTGGTTTCGGTATAGACAGAGGTATCTACCCGCAAGCAAGAGTGAATACAATAGGATTGAACATCACATTTAAATAAATAAAACATGAATAAGTTAAACCAAACAAAAAGTATCTGGGTAAGCTTGCTTCTAGCGCTTACGATGATCTTGGGCTCGTGTTCAAAAGACTTTTTGAATACTAGACCAGTTGGCCGTGTNNTNGAGGTGAACTACTACCAGACTGAAGAGCAGGCGTTCGAAGCCTTNGTTAGTATTTACGATGTACTACAGTGGAATGATCAATATGGTTTCACCATGTTTAGATTCTTACAGAACGTTGCTTCAGATGACACATATGCTGGAGGTAGCGATGCATCTGATCAGCCTTCATGGGTTGCCTACAATAACTTTACATTAACCCCGAACCTAGGACCACAGCGTGGTTTCTGGAGAAAAGGGTACAAGGGNATTTACCGCGCTAATCTATTCTTAGAGAAAATTGACGAAATCGAAGATGCCAGCGAAGCCTTTAGAACGCGTACCAAAGCAGAGGCAAAATTCCTCCGTGCAAAGTTTTATTTTGATCTCGTTCGTCTGTTTGGGAATATCCCTTTAATTGATCATACGCTNGGAGCGTCAGAATATTACGCTATAGAGCAGGTAGGTCCGGATCAAATTTATCCATTAATCGTTTCTGACCTTGAAGCGGCAATTGCAGATTTACCAACCTCTGTTGGTTCAAACCAATTAGGCCGTGTAACTAAAGGTGCTGCACAAGCACTTTTAGCACGTGTTCTACTTTTCGAAAACGATGAGTCGAGTATGTCTCAAGTAGCATCTCTTTGTGAGTCCGTAATTCAGTCAAGCGAATATTCGTTACTCTCAAACTACTCTGATATATGGTCTGCAGAGGGCGAGTGGTCTTCAGAGAGTGTTTTTGAAATTACTTACAGTGAAAATTCAGCTTCAGACTGGGGTTCGTTCGGCTGGGGCGGTGGAGAAGGAAACGTTGGCGTGCAGTTTATTGGAATGCGCGACTATAACGGCCCTACCTATGCGACTGGATGGGGCTTCTGTCCAATTTCAACAGAATTAGAAGCAGCAATGGAAGGTGATCCACGTTATGGATCTACTATTATTGATGCGGACGCCATACCAGGTGCAGAATACACACCTGGATATCAGAACACAGGCTTCTGGATGCGTAAATATGCTCCGATGGCATCAAATGTTGCACCAGACGGCGATCCTGCTCTTAACTGGGGAAATAACATTCGTGAAATTCGCTACGCAGACGTTTTATTAATGGCTGCTGAGGGAATCGTTAGGAGTGGTGGTTCGGAAGGTACTGCAAGAACGTATTTAAACCAGGTGAGAAGCCGCGTCGGTCTTGCTGCTTTAACAAGCACAGGCAGCCAACTGCTTGAAGATATTTACACAGAACGTCGTATGGAATTAGCGACAGAAGGACACCGATTCTTTGATCTTCTTAGAACCGGTAAAGCCACCGAGGTTTTGGGTGATCAAGGTTTTGTTGCGTCTACGCATACTTACCTCCCAATTCCGCAGCAGGAANTNGATGCTGCACCAGATGTATTAACTCAGAATCCAGGATACTAAAAATCGATAACGATGTTAAAGAAAATAGCTCTATTTAGTCTTGTAGCTCTCGGTTTCATTGCTTGTGAACCAAGCGAAGCGGGACATACAGAATTGGGGGCACTCCCTCAAGCAGATTACTCCTTAACCTACATTGACAGTAACACTGTACAAATGGTTTCAACTTCTACCGGTGATCCATTCCTATACCAATGGGAAATCGACGGTGTTGGTACTTATACCGGTGAAAGTGTTGAAGTGTTCATAGGAACTATGGGTACGTATGATGTATCTCACACGGTTTTCAATCAAGGTGGGAGTGCGTCAGCAACGGGCCAGATTGAAATTCTGAAAGACGGTCCTATGCCTTGTATTGGAGCCATGGAATGGTTGACAGAATGTACGTCGAGAACATGGAAACTTGCACC
>NYXD01000111.1 GCA_002685435.1 Cryomorphaceae bacterium
CTATGGCTTCTGTCCGGATATCATATGTTTGGCGAAAGCCTACGGCGGCGGTTTGCCTCTAGGCGCTTTTGTAGCTCCTGAGTACATTATGAAAGTCATTCAAGCCGATCCCATCCTCGGACACATCACTACCTTTGGCGGTAACCCTGTGAGCTGTGCAGCTTCTTTAGGCGTTTTTGAAGCGCTTGAATCTTCCCCTGAGCTGATGGAAGGTATCCCGGCCAAGGAGCAGCACATTCTAGATGTGCTCGTTCATCCTAGTATTGAAAAGATCAGTGGCAAGGGACTCATGTACTGCCTGTGGCTCAAGCCTGAAATAGACAGTTTTGCCGTCATTGACCGCTTGGAAAAAGAAGGGTTGATTACCAATAGTTTTTTATTCGCGGAAAACGCTATACGTATTACACCGCCGCTGACTATTACTAGCGAAGAGCTCGATAAAGGATTGAAGCTTATTCTTCGTGTGATAGAGGAACTTAGTGCCTAAATCAAATCTCGCAAGGGCCAATTGGGCGCTCCAATTTTATTCCTTCAAAAATTTCATCGTTCGACCGTCTTCAAACCTTAGTAGATAAATCCCTGATGTAAATCTAGAGAGATCAATTTCCGCTTGTGATTCTTCTAGGGTACCGAAAGTCAGTCGTTTGCCTGTAATGCTAATAATCTCGTAGGACAACGGACCACTAAAGTTGTCGAGTGAAATTAAGAGAGTAGTCGTAGCTGGAATAGGGCGAAGAGAAATACCATAATCGTATTCTGGAACATCCATATAGAAATAATAGCATGAAGAGGTGTCTGAACAGAACCCTGGCTTCACAATAATCGCGGCATAATAACCAGTATCTGGGGCCTGTAGAAATTCATTACCTGGATTGATAGTGTCGACTCCCATGGTGGTATCCACAAAAGCGCCTGTGTTGCAGTTGAACCAGTAATAGGTCGCTCCTGTATCCAATCCGACATAGAAACTTACATCACTGTAGGGCGCCACCCAAACCGACCCTGTATCCACGTTAGGCGAGTACTCCACCCTACCGCTTATGATAGAATCACAACCAAATGCAGTCACACCGTTGTAAACAACAGCACCTGTATCCGTGCGCCACGCATCCAAATAGAACACACTGTCGCCGGCACAGAGTCCTGTAGCAGCGATTGTATTACTTACTGTGGTATTCACAAGAACCTCCTGAGCAACCACAGAATCACAGCCTGCCGCAGTAGTTAAAGAATCATACAACGTGGTTGGAGTCGTTACCCAGGCCCCGAAAATTTGGACACTATCGCCTTGGCATATACTCACAGACGGCTGTGTATTTACAACAGCCGGAGTGTATTGTACACTTTGTTCTAGCACAGAATCACACCCTATGGTCGATACAAGTGTGTCTGAATAGGTACCCGGCTGGCTCACCCACTCGCCAAAGATTTGTATGGAATCTCCAGTACAAAAGCTTTGGGTAGTTAATGTTGTTGTTGGAATGTTGCACTGATTGACAAGATTAATACTCCCTATACCTCTATTTGCATTACCATGATTTCCAAAGCTCGTTCCTCCAATTGCCCAAATCAATGGAATAGATCCGCCATTAGCAGGAAAAGTGTAATGGTTAGCCGTAGCTCCAATTCTAGAACCTTCAATGTACGCCGTGCGTGTAGTTCCGTTAGTGACTGTATTGTAAGTTATAGACGAAGTCAAGACAGAACCACCGTTGTATTGACCCAACTTACGTTCGGCCATGGTTCCGTTAGAATTGACTAAAAGAATGTAGGTACCATTCATACCCGTGCTACCAAAACCCACGGAAAAGTACCCCGAGGATGGCCCACTAATCTCCATTTCCAAAGAATCAGTAGTAGTATTCATGGTAACGCTGAGCGTCATACTTGAACCTAATGAGGTCGTTCCCGAATAAATTTGCGCTTGACCGATAAATGACAAGAGCATGGCAAAATATAGATATCTATTTTTCATGGCATTGAGCTTCTATTAAATAAAAAACCCCCGGCACATGCCGAGGGTTCATATTTTTCAAGAAAAAAAATTAAGCTTGACCTGTAGGTCCGCCAAAGTTTAATGGCACCTGAGGCGGTTCGTGCGTTTGAACATCACCGAAATTCTGTTCATAGCGGGAAACATTTTCTCCTAAGGCTTGCAAAAGTCTCTTTGCATGCTCCGGAGTTAATATTACCCTTGATTGCACTTTCGCTTTAGGAACACCTGGCATCATCTGAATAAAATCGAGGACAAATTCTGTTGGGCTATGATTGATGGCAACGAGATTACTGTAAACCCCTTGCGCCATTTCTTCACTTAACTCAATATTAATTTGACCGTCTTTATTCTGCTCTGCCATGTCTCTTACTTCAGCTTATTCTACAACTTCTGCAGCCATTGTTTCCNGCATTTTCTCGTACTCTTCTTTAGAACCTACCACAGTTTCGCGGTATTTCTTAAGACCCGTACCTGCCGGAATCAAGTGACCTACAATAACGTTCTCTTTCAGACCTTCAAGCGTATCTTCTTTCGCATTTACAGAAGCCTCNTTCAACACCTTAGTCGTCTCCTGGAAGGAAGCNGCTGAGATGAATGATTTNGTCTGTAGCGATGCTCTNGTAATACCCTGAAGAACTGGAGCAGCNGTTGCAGGACTCGCATCGCGTGCTTCCACTAATGCTTTGTCTTCACGACGTAACAAACTGTTTTCATCGCGCAACTCACGAGTGCTAATGATTTGACCTTCTTTTAAGTTGGTGCTATCACCTGCGTTCTCTACTACCTTCATTCCGAAGATGCGATCGTTTTCTTCGATAAAGTCAATGGCATGAACCAAATTACCTTCTAAAAACAACGTATCTCCAGTATCCTGAATCTTAACCTTACGCATCATCTGACGGACAATTACCTCAAAGTGCTTATCGTTAATCTTCACGCCTTGGAGACGGTATACCTCTTGAATTTCATTTACCAAGTACGACTGAACNGCAGTTGGGCCTTTAATAGCAAGAATGTCGTTCGGTGTTATTGCACCATCAGAAAGTGGCGTACCCGCTTTCACGAAGTCATTCTCTTGAACGAGAATTTGCTTGCTCAAATTGATCAAGTATTTCTTCACTTCGCCAGTACGGCTCTCGATAATAATCTCACGATTACCGCGCTTGATTTTTCCGTAGCTAACGATACCATCGATTGCAGCAACAACTGCAGGATTCGATGGATTACGCGCTTCGAACAATTCTGTCACACGTGGTAGACCACCGGTGATATCACCTGCCTTCGCGCTCTTACGAGCAATCTTAACAAGTATTTTACCCGCTGGGATATCTTCACCTTCTTCTACCATTANATGTGCACCTACTGGTAGAGTATAGTTCTTGACTTCATTCCCATCCGAATCTAATACCTGAATAGTTGGTACCAACTTACGGTCACGGTTTTCAGAAATTACCTTGTCTTGGAAACCGGTCTGCTCATCAATCTCAACCTTATAGGTGGTTCCTTGAATGATATCCTTGTAACCAATCTTACCTGGCATCTCAGAGATAATTACTGCATTATAAGGATCCCATTGAACGATTTCCGCACCTTGCTTCACCTTCGCACCATTTTTCACCTTCAAAATACCCCCGTAAGGAATCATGTTGGTCATTACGGTGCGGCCAGTTTTAGTATCTACAATACGCATCTCACCAGTACGGCCGATAACAATCGTATCACCATTATCTCCTTCTACCGTTCTAACATCTTCTAATTCAACTTTACCGTCAAACTTCGCTAGAACCTTGTTCTCCTCACTAACGTTACCTGCGGTACCCCCAACGTGGAAGGTACGTAGGGTCAACTGTGTACCAGGCTCACCAATAGATTGTGCAGCAATTACACCAACACTATCCCCTGCTTGAGCCATTTTACTCGTCGCAAGGTTCGTTCCGTAACACTTCTCACAAATACCTCTTTTCGTTCCACACGTTAACGGTGAGCGAACTTCTACAGTTTCGATCGGAGATGCATCAATTTTCAGGGCGATCTCCTCAGTGATTTCTTCACCCGAAACAATGTATACTTCGTCCGTTAACGGGTCGATAACATCATTTAGAGATACACGACCAATGATACGCTCCGCGAGCGTCTCAACGATTTCATCACTCTTCTTTAGAGC
Source organism: Cryomorphaceae bacterium (assembly GCA_002685435.1). Next base: position 4,161 of record NYXD01000111.1, read on the forward strand.
GCTTACCTCAAGACCACGTAATGTTCCACAATCTACTTCATTAACCACTACATCTTGTGCAACATCATGCAGACGACGAGTCAGATAACCAGCATCCGCCGTTTTCAATGCCGTATCTGCAAGACCTTTACGCGCACCGTGGGTAGAAATAAAGTACTCAAGGATGGATAGACCTTCCTTAAAGTTCGAGATAATCGGGTTTTCAATGATTTCACCACCTGCTGATCCAGATTTCTGCGGCTTAGCCATCAGACCACGCATACCAGAGAGCTGACGTATCTGCTCCTTAGAACCACGTGCTCCGGAATCGAGCATCATATAGATCGGATTAAAACCTTGACGGTCGTTGATCAACGTACTCATTGCAGCTTGAGTCAAACGCGCATTCGTGTTTGTCCAAACATCAATGACCTGGTTGTAACGTTCGTTATTCGTGATAAGCCCCATATTATATGAAGAGAAGATTCCTTCCACTTCCTCNGATGCTTCAGAAATCAATGTTGCTTTTGCATCAGGAATACGAATATCATTCAAAGAGAACGATAGTCCTCCGCGGAATGCACGTCCGTAACCCATAGACTTAATATCGTCTAAGAATTTAGCTGTAGCAGGTACATCTGTCTTTTTCAAAACATTAGCGATGATACCGCGAAGTGCCTTCTTAGTTAGAATCTCGTTGATGAACGCTACTCGTTCAGGTACGGCTTGGTTGAAAAGTACACGACCAACTGTGGTATCGATGAATTCCATGGCCATTGTTCCGTCTGCTTGCTCTACACGACCTTTGATTTTGATCAAAGCGTGAAGATCAACAGCACCCTCATTCAGGGCGATTTCAACTTCTTCAGGAGAATAGAAAACCATTCCTTCACCACGTACAGGCATCTCCTTAGTGTTCTTCATAGGTTTGGTCATGTAGTATAGACCCAAAACCATATCCTGTGAAGGAACCGTGATAGGAGAACCGTTTGCAGGGTTCAAAATATTATGTGATGCAAGCATCAACAACTGTGCTTCCAAAATAGCTGCAGGACCTAACGGAAGGTGAACAGCCATCTGGTCACCATCGAAATCCGCATTAAATGCAGTACATGCTAACGGGTGCAATTGGATTGCTTTACCCTCAATAAGTTTCGGCTGGAACGCTTGTATACCCAAACGGTGAAGCGTCGGTGCACGGTTCAATAGAACCGGATGACCTTTCATCACATTCTCAAGGATATCCCATACTACTGGATCACGACGATCGATAATCTTTTTACCCGACTTAACGGTCTTAACAATACCTCTTTCAATCAACTTACGTACGATGAACGGCTTGTATAGCTCAGCGGCCATATTCTTAGGAAGACCACATTCGTGTAGTTTCAATTCTGGACCTACAACAATCACTGAACGAGCAGAATAATCTACACGTTTACCCAATAAGTTTTGACGGAAACGACCTTGCTTACCTTTCAAAGAATCAGAAAGTGATTTCAAAGGACGGTTGCTCTCAGTCTTCACTGCAGACGACTTACGAGTATTGTCAAAAAGACTGTCCACAGACTCCTGAAGCATACGTTTCTCATTTCTCAAGATCACCTCAGGTGCTTTGATTTCAAGAAGACGCTTCAAACGGTTGTTACGTATAATAACACGACGGTACAGATCATTCAAATCAGAAGTCGCAAAACGACCACCGTCTAACGGTACTAATGGACGTAGTTCTGGCGGAATTACTGGAACTACACTCATTACCATCCACTCCGGATTGTTCTCAATACGAGTATTTGCATCACGTAGGCTCTCAACTACTTGCAAACGCTTTAAAGCCTCCTGCTTACGTTGCTGCGACGTTTCCGTGTTAGCTTTGTGACGTAATTCGAAGGACAGAGAATCTAAATCTAAGGTACCTAGTAGCGCTTGAACTGCCTCCGCTCCCATTTTCGCAACGAATTTGGTAGGGTCAGCGTCATCTAAGTACTGATTTTCAATAGGCAAACGCTCCATTGCGTCTAGATACTCATCCTCTGTTAAGAACTGTAGACGTGTCAAAGGATTACCTTCGTTATCCACTGCATTACCTGCCTGAATAACCACGTAACGCTCGTAATAGATGATCATGTCCAATTTCTTGGATGGAAGACCTAAGAGGTAACCAATTTTGTTCGGAAGCGAGCGGAAATACCAAATGTGAACTACAGGAACTACCAAGGAAATAT
>NYXD01000112.1 GCA_002685435.1 Cryomorphaceae bacterium
ACTTTTTTCGCAGTTTTCATACTACGAACACCTTGCCCGGGATTTTCACGAACGAAGCCTTCGCGAATGGCCCATTTATAAAAAGTTCGGATACAGCTTAAACTACGATTTATTGAACGCGGCGCTATACCTTGTTTATTGCGCCAGACGATGTAACGCTTGACGTGCGCCTTTTGAGCAGCCTTTAACGATACATCTGCCTCTTCTTGTAAATAGAGGGCCCAACGCTCCAGTTCCTTCTTGTACGCTACGGAAGTCTTCGGACTGTAGCCGCGCTCTCCGATTAGGTACGCTAGAAACTGATCAATATATACCGCTGAGGATTCCATAAAGGGAAGGTAGTGCGGGAGGTTATGAAAAACAAAAAGCCCAACCTTTCGGTTGGGCTTTTCTTTATAATCTAAGCATAGACTATTCTGATTCTGCTTGACGCAAAGTCTGAATGTATGCTGCTTTCTCATGCATGCGACGCTTAGCTTCCGTTGGTTTCGTATGATAACGATCCTTACGAAGCTTACGCACTACACCCGTAGAGCTGTGTTTTCTCTTGTAACGCTTGAGTGCGCGTTCGATCGATTCACCTTCCTTGACATTAATTACGAGCATAGTAACACCTCCTTTCTTTAGGACTGCGAAAGTACACCGATTTTTCTATTCCGATACATAGTGTTGTAAAAAAGTCGTGTCAACGTCCAAAAATTCTTCCCATGAGGCCAATTCCTTCCAGCGCACGGGACCAAACCGCTCCCGGTAGAAGACTATTCTTTTGACTTGGTGGAATCGGAAACCATAGAATTCGTTCAATTCTGCGAAGGAACTGCTGTTTAAAAAGAGTTCAGGTACGCGGGGAACAACATAAAATACACTGTCCCATTCCTTTTGCCAGCGGGTGTTTAAGGAACGGATATTTCGCAATTGAGAAACGGTAGAAAAATAGCCCCATCGATCTCTTTCCTGAACGATAGCATGAGCTGACCATGGACCTATACCACGCACGGCTACGAGCCCTGCGCTATCGGCTTCATTTAAATCTAATCGATCCAGACGATCGTTCGTTTCATGTTTAAGTCCCCGCTCCCCCCACGGAACCCTCCTAAGGTTTTGCCCACCACTTCTACCCCAATGCTCTTTCTCTTTTTGCGGAATGGGCGCGAAATCAAAATTGCCCGTATTGACAAATAAGGTATCCATCCCTGGCAAAGATTTTAAAGCAAAAAGGTCTTTAATGGTCCAATTTTTCTTACAACGATACCACCATGATTTTTTTGCTGCCTCTTGTAGTGGGAAATTCCAGATGGTGTTTGAATCCAATTGGTTGACTTTAAGTGTAGGCTGCTCTGACCACCACATTACCAAGAAGCCGAGGCGCGCTTCGCGCTCCTCGGACGCTGGCCGCAACCAAATAGTGGCCGCGAAAGCGGCCACTATTAAAAGCTGAAAGGTTCGAATAATTTGTGCCTCGGCCTGGTACATTGCAGTTGCATTTATATGCAAGTTGGGCAGTACGAGACTGGACTACAAATTTCGTGAATAACTAAAATTTGCTGACTTAATCGCGCGACGTATCGTCATTGTCTTTGTACGAATCCGGCTCTGGTTTCGGTGGCGTATTCAAGACCTTACGAAAGAAATAGATGGTCGCCGCAAGAACAGTTCCTTGCGTTAAAATGATCATGATTAAAGCTGAAGTCGTCATAATTACGCGGCTTTTTTACGTTTGTTGGATGCGATTTTCACCATTGCTACCAGTCCAAAGAAACAGGCCAAAAGGAAAAAACGGCTCATATCTATGTAGAACATGTTTGTGAGTGCACCATCAGCCATCCACTGCACACCCGTGTTGATATGGAAGATTTGATTAATGATACTGTCGTTCGCCCATGGCCATCCCTGACCACTGGTAAGGCTGGTGAAGGCAGTAGACCAATCGGACAATTCACCGTTCAACGGTTTAAACAAAGAGGTCAAAAAGATAATTCCAATGAATAACGGTGTTACATATTTGATAATGGGTCGGTAAATTCTAGGCACGCGCATATCCGCACCGTCGGTAATTTCTTTCCAGCCTTTGTCCATACCAAAAACCCATGCGAAGAGAATAACCTCAGCGAGGGCAAAAATGACTAGACTCACGGTTCCTGTCCAATAATCGTATTCATCAAACACACCTTTTTCAAAGAAAAAGATGGTGGGTAAGCCCATGAGTAAAATGGCAATCCCCAATAAAATAGCGCTCTTATTCTTCGTCCATCCGAATTCATCTTGTACAAAACCCATCCAGGGTGTACCCATTGCCAACGAAGAGGTAATACCTGCAAAGAAAAGCAGGCCAAACCAAGCAACACCGGAAATAACCGCCATCACGCTGCCCCATTGATCAAAAAGGAATGGCATGGTTTTAAATGCCATCATAAACCCAGCGTTGTCCACGACCCAGTCTAAACCAAGGTATCCTACGGCAATAGGGATGACTACTGCTGAACCCAAAACAATCTCGACAAAACCGTTCATCCAACCTGCGGACATTGCATTCAGGGCAATATCATCACGCTGCTTAAGGTAAGAGCTATAGCAGTGAATAGTTCCCATCCCCACGGAAAGGGTGAAGAAGATTTGTCCGGCAGCAGCCAGCCAAATTTTAGGATTTGCTAAAGTCGAAAAATCAGGCTCCCACAAAAAGTTGAGTCCAATGAATGTAGAACAGTCATCACAACGACCGGTTGATCCTGTTGTCCAGGACATTATGGCAAGAAAAGCACCGAAACCGATGAGCAATGGCATCGCGATTTTTGCTACTTTTTCAATTCCCGCACTCAATCCTCTGGAAAGGATGTAGATGTTAATAGTCAAGGTAATAAGGAAGGCAAGTAAGGCCCATACTGGAAAGTTAATACCACTACCTAGGTCGACGTAGTTGTTGAAGTAAGCATCCAATTGGTCAAGATTCACCCCTAAGAAATCACCTTTCAGTGACTTCAAAGTATAGGTCAACGTCCAACTTTCAATGTAGGTATAGTATGCCATGACCCCCATATTGGTGAAGATTCCAAATACACCAAAGTACTTCCATACTCTGCGTTTGGTCATGTTGTCTAAAATGAAAGGCGTACTGTGATCGCCAAAACGACCGCCAAATCTACCCATCGCCCACTCTACCCAGAGCAGTGGAATTCCCATGAGCAGAAAACTAACGAGGTAAGGAATAATGAATGTCCCACCACCATTTTGTACGGCTTGGACTGGAAAGCGTAAGAAATTACCTAAACCAACGGCATTTCCTGCCATTGCTAAAATGAGCCCTACGCGAGAGCCCCATGCTTCTGTCGATTTTGCCATGCTCCTTCCGGATCTGTTAGAGTGAACTCCGAAAATAGTGGAAAGCAGTGGTCCCTACAAATATGTGCTTACAATCCTGCTTGATTTGCAATGATTTCTAGCGCCTCCTTAAATGTGTGTGGCTCATAGCCCAATACCTCTCGGGCTTTAGAAATATCAAATCCCGTACGAGGCGGACGTTTTGCAGGCTGATTCAAGGTGGTGGAATCGGTTCGTGTTACGGACTCCATAGATAGGCCAAAGTGCACTGCAACCTGCCCTACCAAATCATAAATGGACATGAAATCTGGTCCAGAAATATTAAAAACCCCTTGAGCACATTGATCGGCTGCAAGCAAAGCACCCTGAGCTAAATCTTCCGCAAGCGTTGGCGTACGGAACTGATCGTCAACCACATTGATGGACTGGCCTTTCTCTAAGGCGCCTTTCGCCCACAAAACGATGTTACTTCGACTCAGGTCTTCTGCCATACCGATCACCAAAACAGTTCGTAAAATGCTCCATGAAGGCAACTCCTGAATAATCTCCTCCGCTTCCAATTTCGTCCAGCCGTAATGACTCAAAGGCTGCGCCTTTGCATCCTCTTTATACGGTCCATCCTTTCCATCGAAAATAAAATCTGTGCTAATGTGCACGACATGTGCACCAACTTCATTTGCCGCATTCGCTATGTTACGCGTTCCCTCAACATTCATTAACGTAGCTTGATCCGGATGCAGTTCACATTCGTCAACGTGTGTCATGGCAGCTCCGTGAATGATCACATCAGGCTCAAACGCACCAACAACCGCACTCACATCTTCAGCATTTGTGATGTCCATCGCAGCGTAACGCGCTGTGCCCATCGCCTGAGTTCTATTTGTTCCTCGAGACGTTGCAAGAAAGCTGTGCTGGGGATAGTTGACCGTAGCAACGGCTATTTTTTGACCTAATAAGCCATTAGAACCGGTAAAAAGTATTTTCATGACTACGAGGTCTGAGTTTGTTTATTAAACCAATTGCGAAAAGCACGAATCTGCTCGTCATTGCCCAAAACGTAAAGTTTCGAGTGCGGCGCCACTTTAAAGTCTGGGGATGGATTTACATATAACTCACCTGACTCATCTACATAACCTATGACCGTGCACCCAGTTTGTTGTCGAATCTTTAAGTCTTTGATATTGCAATTAGAGCGTTCTTCGGGAAGTTCATCTACCACAATTTCTTCAATGTTCGTAGCGCTAGATCCGCCTACACTAAGGTGGTCTAAGAAGTTCATCACACCAGGGTTCATCAGGTTATGTGCAAGATGTGAACCACCCACGAGGTTGGGACTTACCGTATAATTTGCACCTGCTGCTAAAAGCTTTTTCTCTGTACTTTCTGTATTTGCCCGCGCACCGATGACTAATTTCGGGTTTAGCTGACGCGCCGAAATCACGACAAATAGATTATCTGTATCCGATGCTAAAGCCGCAACAAGACCGCTCGCATTTGAAATATTTACCTTATCTAAGATTTCATCATTAGTCGCGTCACCAATCAAGACTACTACTCCGTCCAGCTCCTCGCGGTACCTGTTTGCGCGCTCTTCATCCAATTCCAACACGACCACTTGTACCCCATAGGCCTTAAGTTTACTCACTACCTGGCGTCCATTTCGTCCAAGTCCGCAGACAATCGTATGATTCTTTAGCTTTTCCACCTTACGCTCCAATCTTTTCGTTCTTAAATACAGTTGCACTTTTCCGTCTATGGCCAATTGAGCCAAAAGGCCCGCACCGTAAGCAAAAGTCCCAAAACTACCCGCAATTAAGGCTATGGTAAACCAGATACCACCAGTACTTAGAGGACCTACTTCATTGAATCCCACAGTACTAACCGTCTGAATCACCATGTAAAAGGATTGCAGCCAATTAAAACCCTCAAGCCAACGGTAGCCCACCGTGCCTGCAATGAGAATCACTGCAAAAACAAAGAAGACATTTTTAAGACTTTCGAACGGATTACTCATTGGCTTAAAGGTACGCTCTTAAGAAATGAGCCTGAAACCTTGGACTCAAATTTATTTGATAACGGATGATTAGTGGGGAAGCTTATCGCGTAACACTCCGTAAAGGAAGGTTCCAAATAAAGCGGCTATCAAAACGATGACGTAACCAATGAAACCCGCACCAATATTCACAACTATAGGACCAGGACATGCACCGCTCAGTGCCCATCCCAGACCAAAGATGATTCCACCAAAAAGGTATCTAGAAATACTCCAAGACTTTGGTTGAAATACAATGGGCGCCCCTGTATAATCCTTCGCATTGTTTTTTTTCATGATCCAAACCATGGGTACTCCAATAGCTACCGCTAAACCAATAATTCCATACATGTGGAAATCCTGAAAACGAAACATTTCCTGAATTCTATACCATGAAGCGGCTTCGCTTTTAAACATTATGATACCAAACATGGTACCTAAGAGTAAAAATTTTATCTGCTTCATGGCTTAGTAGATTAAGGGGAAAATCAAATGTGTCATAGCGAGGCCTCCAATAAAAAATCCCACGACAGCCAATAAGGAAGCTGGCTGAAGATCCGAAATACCTGAAATGGCATGTCCTGAAGTACAACCACCGGCATAGCGAGCGCCGAAGCCTACCATGATACCGCCTAATGCAAGAATCACTATGTTTTGCCAGTTAGCCAAAGCCTCAATGCCGAACTGACTTTCAGGCGCATAGCTTGTAGGTGCAGCAAAACCTAAAGCCCCCAGGTCTTCTATTGTAGCTTCTGAAATAGCCACCACATAATCTGGCGTAGTTAGGAAATTCGTCGCGATATAACCGCCTAAACCGGCTCCTACAAGAAAGAGTAAGTTCCAGCTTTGGGTCTTCCAATTGAATTGAAAAAACGTTACAAATTTATCCGCACCACACATTGTACACAAAGTTCTCAAGTTGTTAGAGAAACCGAATGACTTACCAAAATAAAGAAGCAGCCACATTATGAATGCTATTAATGCACCACTTACATACCACGGCCAAGGCTGAAGAATCAAATCCATCTTGTTAATTATTATTCCAACAGAAGATTAGTTGAGTATTTAGAGCGTCGTAGGACAGACGAAATCTGAGACGTTTAGCCCCGCCTCTTTAATGGCCTTAAACCCGCCTGCTACATCTACCATATTATGATAACCACGGGCCTTCAATATCGAAGCAGCTATTACTGAACGATAGCCGCCTGCGCAATGAATATAGAATGTTTCTTCCTGCGGTACCGACGCCATGTGGTCGTTTATGCTGTCCAATTCCACATGAATCGCATCAATAATATGCTCACTCAAAAATTCTCCAGATTTACGAACATCCACTACTGTTGCATCCGAAATATCTTTGAGTTCTTCAGCTGTAACCTGGGGAAGCGTATCTATTTTTTTTTCTGAGCTTTTCCAGGCGTCAAATCCGCCGTCAAGGAACCCTATACAGTTATCATAACCAACGCGAGAAAGACGAGTCAATACTTCTTCTTCCATACCTGGATCGGCAACGACTAGAATTTCTTGTTTAATATTTGGAATTAAGGCACCAACCCACATTGCAAAACTGCCCTTAATACCGATAAATATCGATTGTGGAATGAAACCGCGAATGAAGGTATCTTGATGACGAGTATCTAGAATTAAAGCATCCGTCTCATTCGCAGCTGCATCAAAGGCCTCTACAGAGAGTGGACGTAAGCCACGTTCCATGACCTTATCTAAACTTTCATAACCCGTCTTATTCATGCGAACATTCTCTGGGAAGTAGGCCGGTGGAGGCAACAAGCCATCCGTTACCTCTTTTACAAATTCTTCTTTAGTCATGTTCGCACGGAGCGCATAATTAGTGGCTTTTTGCTCACCTATGGTCCCCACTGTTTCTTTTGACATGTTTTTTCCACACGAAGAACCTGCNCCGTGTCCNGGNTATACGATNACATCNTCNGNNAANACCATNATNTTNTTNCGNAANGAATCAAATAANATACCNGCTAAATCTTCTTGNGTAATACTNGCNGCTTTCTGCGCTAGATCTGGACGACCAACATCTCCTAAGAACAANGTGTCTCCCGAGAAGATCGCATAATCTTTACCACTTTCGTCTTTTAACAAATANGTGGTGCTTTCCATNGTATGGCCTGGTGTNTGNATGACATGAATNGTTNCGTCACCCACTTTTAATACCTCACCNTCCTCAGCAATATGGCAATCAAACTGCGTATTCGCAGTAGGACCATAAACGATNTTNGCACCGGTCTTNGNCGCTAAATCAAGNTGACCTGANACGAAATCCGCATGAAAATGCGTCTCTAAAATGTANTTNATAGTTACACCATCCTTTTCAGCACGATCNAGNTANGGACCTACTTCNCGNAATGGATCGATNATNACTGCTTCTCCATTAGAGGCAATGTAATAGGCTCCTTGNGCCAAACATCCAGTNTAAATCTGCTCTACNGTCATGATATTGCGAATTTTATTCTTTGCTTTTAAAGTTGCTTTCCTATGATATATACGGCCATCAAAAGAACGAAAAAGCCGAAGCCTTTTTTTAATTTTTTACCGTCAATGAAATTATTTAAATAGATCCCGACAAAGATACCAAATACTGCAATGGCAGTGACGGTAAGTAACAGTGTCCAGTCTAATTGGTCCCCATAACGCTGAACATCACCAATAAAACCGATCAAGCTCTTNGCTGCAATAATGAATAGGGAGGTCCCTACGGCTTTCTTCATGGGTAATTTCGCGAAAAGAACCAGTGCTGGTATAATCAAAAATCCACCTCCAGCACCAACAATACCGGTTAATACACCAACTACAGTACCTTCTAAAATAATTGCGGGCAGATTTAACTGTGGCAATGTATTTTCCTCCTCTTCTGCCTTACTCTTGTTACGAATCATACTCACTGAAGCCGCGAGCATTACCAGAGCAAAGAAAACCATGATGGCAATGTCTTTTGTCAAGACATATTTACCTAGGTTAATTATTTCGTTAGGAATCGCAGGAACAAGATAGGCGCGGGTAGCATAAACAGCGATAAATGCCGGAATGGTAAAAACCACGGCGGTTTTATAATTTACATTACCTAAAAATGCGTTTCGAACACCCCCTACCAACGCTGTAGAGCCGACGATAAATAAAGAATAGGCAGTACTCATTTCTGCACCAATACCAAAAAGGTATACCAGCACAGGAACGGTTAATATCGACCCACCACCACCGATTAGGCCGAGTGAGATCCCAATAAAAATGGATGCGATGTATCCGGTGATTTCCATAATTGAGTTTTAAGATACCTCAAAGTTCGGGCTTGAAAAACTCATCAGTGTGACACTACGCACACTAGAACAATAAGCGCTCCATTTCTTGCTGAAGCGTTGTAGCTGCAATACCCGCCGCTTGTGCAAAATCCAGTCCATTGCTTTGATAAATGATACCGCGCGTACTATTTACTAAAACTCCGTAATCTTTATTCGTAGCNTGCTTGAGGACTTCTTCGAGCGAACCGCCCTGTGCGCCTACACCAGGTACTAAAAAGAAGTGATCAGGTGCTATGGCACGCAAGCGCGCTAAATGTTCNGTTTTCGTTGCGCCCAAAACAAACATTAGCTGATCTGCAGTAGCCCATTCTTGCGCTTTTTTTACGACACTTTCGAAAAGTGCTTCACCTTCCGCGCTCTCAAGAAACTGGAAATCGAATGCCCCTTTGTTGGAGGTAAGCCCTAATAGTATCACCCATTTGTTTGGGAAATCAAGAAAAGGGGTCACACTATCTTCNCCCATGTAAGGGGCTACAGTAANACTGTCGAAATTCATGTTTTCGAAAAACGCCTTTGCGTACATTTTCGATGTATTCCCTATATCACCGCGCTTGGCATCTGCAATGGTAAAAATTTCAGGATACTTCTCATCTAAATACTGAATGGTTTTCTCTAGACTCTGCCAACCTTTGACACCCATGGATTCATAAAAGGCAATATTTGGTTTATAAGCAACCGTAGAAACTGCCGTCGCATCGATGATGGCCTTGTTAAAGGCAAAAACGGGATCATCCTCTTTCAAAAGGTGCTGTGGGATTTTTTCTAAATCCGTATCCAATCCTACGCAAAGCACACTGCGCTTTGCTTTAATCTGCTCAAGTAAGGCTGCTTTATTCATCTTGCTTTAATAATCGTCCGATCCTTCCTTCATTTTCTCGGCATTCTCAGCCATATGAAGCTCGTCAATAAACTTCTGGATATCCCCGTTGACCACATCGTTCAAATTGTAACTGGTTAAACCAATTCTATGATCAGTGACTCGTCCTTGAGGATAATTGTATGTTCTAATCTTTGCCGAACGATCACCGGTGCTGACCATAGTTTTGCGTTGNGCGGCTTGTTCTTCTTGCTTCTTTTTGAATTCCATGTCAAACATACGAGAACGCAATACCTTCAGTGCTTGCTCATAGTTCTTATGCTGACTGCGACCGTCTTGACATTCTACGACAATTCCAGTGGGAAGGTGCGTCAAACGCACAGCACTCTCAGTTTTATTTACGTGCTGTCCCCCCGCTCCTTGTGAACGATAAGTGTCTTTTTTTACATCCTTCATATCGAGGTCAACATCCACTTCTTCAGCCTCGGGCAACACGACCACCGAAGCAGCAGAGGTGTGAACCCGACCCTGACTCTCAGTTGCAGGTACGCGTTGAACGCGGTGTACACCGCTCTCATATTTCAGAATACCATAAACCGATTCACCATTCACCTCAAAAGAAACTTCTTTAAAGCCTCCAGAGGATCCTTCATTCATGGTAAGAACTTCTACCTTCCAACCTCTACCCTCACAATAACGCTGGTACATTCTAAATAAATCGCCTGCGAAAATGGCTCCTTCATCGCCCCCGGCGCCTTGACGAATCTCAACCAAAGCATTTTTATCATCCTCCGGATCTTTGGGTAAGAGTAGTAACTTAACTTCTTCCTCTAAAGCTTCAAAAGTAGGTTCCAATTCATCCAATTCCATTTTCGCCATCTCACGAAAATCGGCATCTTTCTCCTCTTTTAATACGCCTTTAGCTTCCTCTATTCGGCTGGATAACTCTAAGTATTGCAATCTAACCTCAACCAGTGGCTTCAGGTTTTTATACTCTCTATTGAGCTGGACATAGCGTTTGCTATCAGATATGACGTCAGGCTGAATAATGAGATCATTAACCTCATTATAGCGTTGAAAAATCACATTAAGCTTGTCGATCATCGCCATTACTTCTCGTACTTAAAGGTCCCAAACTCACTACTAATAGTCAATTCTTTAGCTGCACTCTCTTCAACCCTTCCCACAATCTTTGCGGGTACTCCAAAACTTTCACTAATTGCGATAATTGCATCTGCGATAGAAGGCTCTACGTACAACTCCATACGGTGTCCCATATTAAATACTTGGTACATTTCTTCCCAACTCGTGCCACTCTCCTCTTGAATCATTTTAAACAGCGGCGGTATCGGGAAGAGCGCGTCTTTAATAACGTGTCCTTTTTCCAAGAAATGTAAAATCTTAGTTTGTGCACCGCCCGAACAATGTACCATACCGTCAATTTTATCGCGGTACTGCTCCAGGACTTGCTTAATAATAGGGGCATACGTTCGCGTAGGACTTAAGACCAGTTTTCCTGCATCTAAACTCGTCTGAGTTGCCTCCGTGAGCGTCTTTGTACCCGAATACACCAGCGACTCTGGAACTGCGGGATCAAAGCTTTCAGGATACTTCGCTGCCAATGCTTTACCGAACACATCGTGTCTAGCGCTTGTCAATCCATTAGACCCCATCCCGCCGTTGTATTCAGATTCATATGTGGATTGACCAAATGATGCCATACCCACGATCACATTGCCTGCTTTAATATTTGCATTATCTATTACATCAGTGCGTTTCATTCTTGCGACTACGGTACTATCAACTATAATGGTGCGCACTAAATCTCCGACATCAGCCGTTTCTCCACCAGTACTGATAATATCTATACCGTGTTTTCTGTATTCTTCTAGAAGCGATTCAGTACCACCTATGATTGCACTTAGTACCTCACCAGTAATCAAACCTTTATTACGACCGATCGTAGAACTAAGCATAATATTCTCTGTAGCACCCACACAAAGTAAATCATCGATATTCATGATTAATGCGTCTTGAGCGATACCCTTCCATACACTTAAATCG
>NYXD01000113.1 GCA_002685435.1 Cryomorphaceae bacterium
TCATCATCATCACCATCACCATCATCATCATCATCATCAGCATCATCATCTTCCACCTCGATGAAGTGGCCTACGAAAAATTCAAAATTTACCTATCCAATGTCAGAACCGCTTTGAGTAAGGAAGAAAGCGGGGAAGAAATCATTGCGGATATAGAGGCGCGCATTGCCGAAATATTCAATCTACGCATGAAGGAAAATAGCAGCCAAGTCGTGGAGCTATCTGATATTGAATTCATCATCGAGACTTTAGGACAACCTGAAGCATTCGTAGATGAATCTGAAAATGAAGAACCAACATCAAGCAGCAAAGAAACACGACGATTCTTCAGAAACCCAGACGAAAAAGTGATTGGCGGTGTTTGCAGCGGTATCGGTGCCTATTTTGATATCGATCCAGTCTGGATTCGAGTACTGTTTTTAATATTACTCTTTTTCACGGGTATCGGGTTCATCACTTATATCATTCTTTGGGCCGCCATACCAGAGGCCAAAACAACAGCTCAAAAACTCCAAATGCGCGGAGAGGCAGTTAATCTGAATAATATTGAAAAGCTTTTTACAAAAGTTGAAGATTACACCTCCTCTGAGAAAATAAAATCGGGAGTCAACAGTTTTGTTTCTTTTGTGGTAAACGGAATCGGATCCATTTTATCCTTCATTTTTAAATGTATTGGTGTCTTGCTGGCCATTGTAGGAGCATTTATCGCTTTTACCCTCATTGTTGCGTTGCTTGGGATTTTTGGTAGCACGTGGAATTTAGACGGATTCAACTTCATCAGCCTTAACGGATACATCTATGGTCTTGACGGCGCACAAGCCATCTTTGGTAGCGGATGGCGATTGCTCGCATTGCGAGTGGGTACATTACTCACACTATTACTGCCTTTGTTTGCATTGGTGGTTTTCCTTGCTAAAATATTTGGAAGAGAATTGACCAATTCTAAACTCCTTTCCTTCTCAGGTATTGCAGGTTTCATCGTTGGATTGATCCTCATTTTCATCAGCGCAGGTTCGCTCATTACAGATTTTAGAGAGCGCTCAACCGAAACCGATCAAATCACTTTATCCGGTATGAGTTTTGACATCACGGCAGATATCCTTGAAGACGATCAAGGGTTTTTCTTTGATGTAGAAGACGAGTTACTGCACATTGAAAATGTCAGATTCAATATTGAGGCGACCAGCTCCTCAACCGCGAGTCTTGAATTGAAACATGCAGCTAGTGGTCGTAACCATTCAGAAGCTCGTCAGCGCGCGCAGTCTTTTGACTACCCTACTGCACAAGAAGGAGAAGCATTAAGACTAAGCGAATACTTCACGGTACCGAAAGAATCTTTGTACAGAGGACAAGATTTGAAAGTAACGCTACGTTTACCTATAGGTGCGACAGTCTATTTAGACGAGAGTATTGAAAACATCATGTACGACATTCGAAACGTTGAAGATATGTACGATGGAGATATGCTAGGGCACGTATGGGAAATGAAGCCCGAAGGTTTGTCCTGTACCGACTGTTCAACTATTGAGTACTACAATGCCGATGAGGTAGAGGAATCCATTGAAGATAATCTCGAAGAAATGGAGGAATCTATTGAACGAAAACTAGAAGAGCTGGAGCTAGAGTTGAAGAAACTGAAAGACCGGTAGGCCCGTACCCTGGCCTAATTCTAAAGGTAAACCCTCGCTTTTAGCGGGGGTTTCATTTTTACTGCATCGCGTACAACGATCCTAAAACAAAAAAGAATACCGAAAGCACCACAATAACCCAAATACTCAGGGGATTGCGCACATCACCGGATGCTGTCAAACGGGCAAAAAGTGTACTAAGAACGAACCAGGCGAGGTAATTCTCCATGGGTACTGTGACCGCATCCCATTGCCAATAAGTCAATTCAATAGCAACCGGCTCAATCAAGACATCCATTGCAGTCATGGCTGTTCCGGTTAGAATGCTGCGTATCCAAACAGCGTTGAATCGGACCCCGGTAAGGTCATAAAACGAGCGTATCAATACCCACCACAAAATACCAATCATGAAGGGCGTCCCCATAATTCCTGGACCCAGGGCTGTTCCATAAGAATAGGCACCAAAAGGAAATCCGGTATTAGTACCAACCAATTCAATGATAAAACCAAGAAATATAGGTAGGTAATAAGCCCATTTAACTGTCGGCTGCTTTGAAGCGTATAAATACAAGCCAGCGAGGAGCAATAGGTTCAATGGAGTAAGAACAACCAATTGACCACGCCATTCGCCTCCTAGTAAAAACAAGCCTACCACATGGAACACCACTAAAATCAAACCCGCGTAGGATTTGATTAATTCTTTAATTTTCAGCATATTATTCATCTTCAATCAGCCATTCCGAAGCGATTTTTCCACTGAGTAAGCAAAGCGGAACACCACCGCCTGGATGTGCGGAACCTCCACAAAAATACAACCCTTTGACGGAGTTACTTTTATTCGAATGGCGCAAAAATGCNGCCATACGGTCGTTCGAGCTGGTCCCGTAGAGTGCACCTCCAACGCTCGAAGTCCGTTGCTCTATGTCCTGCGGGCGCAGCACTTCTTCCATCTCTATAAGCGGTTCAATGGATGTCCCTAGAACTTTAGAGATTCGTTCTATAACTTTTTCACGTACTAGCGGGACAATCACGTCCCAATCTTGCCCTAGATCATATGGAGTGTTGACCATAACGAACCAAGAATCCTTATCCTTTGGTGCATCTTCAGGTTCAAGTCTGTTCGAAATGTGTATATATACGGTAGGATCTTCCCAAAACGGACCATTGGACTGAATGTTCTTAAATTCCTTTTCGTAATCCTCACTGAACATAATATTGTGTAAGTCCAGCTCAAGGAATTGGGCAGATATCCCCCAGAAGAAAATGAGTGCACTAGAACTGGGCTCTTGTTCAAGAGTCTTTTTGGGACGCTTCACCTGTTCTGGCATGAGGTAGGTGTAGGCGTGCTTGACATCGGTGTTACAAACTAATTGATCAACCTCCCAAGTCTTTCCTCCAGCGACTAACCCGGTAATAGATTTATTCTCAATGAGAAATTCCTCAACTCTTGTTTCCAGTTCAAAACGCACCCCCAAGTCTACCGCTAAACGTGTTAGACTTTGTGATATTTCGTGCATCCCTCCCATTGGAAAATGTGTACCCAAACTGTGCTCTAGGTGCGTTATCATCTGCATGATACCCGGTGTTTGATAAGGTGATGAACCATTGTAGGTGGCGTATCTATTGAATAATTGGACCAATTTCGGAGCACTAAATGCCTTTTCATTCTCTTCGTGTAAGGTTGAAAATAAACCCAATCTTGGAATCGCTGCGAGGACGTTAACCACTGCAGGTGTTAAAAAAGTACTTGCCCGATGTAGACTCTTTTCAAGAAAAAAGGGAGCCGTTAAATCGTATTTTCTTTTAGCTTTTTCGAAATAATCACGCAATTGTCTAGCTTCAGAAGCGCCAAAAACTGATGCCACTGCAGCTTCGTTTTTCTCTACGGAAGGATACATCGTAAGTTTCGTTCCATCGTCCCATAAATAGCGACACACTTCATCATGTGTATGGTAGTTGAAATACTCACGAGGATTTTTTCCCGCTAATTCGAACAATTCATCCACTAAATGCGGAAGGGTGAATAAAGAAGGTCCCATATCAAAACGAAAACCCTTCTTTTCAAAGGCAGTTACTTTTCCGCCGGTGTACGAATTTTGTTCAAACACAATAACCTTCTTGCCCGCGACTGCCAAGCGAATTGCTGCACTAAGTCCTGCAATTCCTGCTCCAACAACTGCGACAGTACTAGAAGATNTAGACATGGGTTATTTTCTTTAGGGTATTCAGTAAACAAGCCCGGACTGATATTGTTGTTTTTTCGTGGAAAAGAAACTTTATACCTATGCCCTGGCCTTTATAGGTGCAATCGTATTGCTCAGCGTTGTATGGCCTTACGAACACAAACTTATAGATTGGCGGGCACCTGCAGATTATTCCGTCCTAGAAAGTGATGAGATTTTCTTTAATAATACGCGTATCTATAAATACCGCACAGATGAAAGAGCAGAGCTTACCGCTCAAGGATTCAAAACGCACCGATCCTTAAAATGCCTGAGAGATACAACAGTAGCATTTCTAAACTTTTCAATCGTTAATAATTGGCGTGCAGATCAAGCCTATATTGTTGCAGAACCGAGCGCTAGAAAATTTTTTCGAGACTCTGTAACCGTTCACGTAGATACCAACGTAGTGAAAATCTACCTCGATAAAATGGATTTTGAACAGCACTACCAATTTGCCGCGCTACTCTTTCAAAACGCCTTTGACTACCACCGAGCATTCATTGTCCAAGGACAAGATTCCTTGCTGCTTTATGGCACACAAGGGAATGAAAAAGCAAATTTTGAAGTTCTTAAGGACTACTTCAGACTCGTGGGCCGATTCCAATAATCACTTCTTATTTCGCTCAGCTGCCCGAATGCTCAGAAGTTGAACGACGAGCGCAAACCCGACAGAACTATACACATACGGCTTCGGTATTTCTATGTGAGCGCTCTCCGCTATCAGAACTGTCCCTATCATAATTAGAAAGGCCAATGCAAGGATTTGCAGACTCATGTGGCGCTCAATAAATGCTGCGATAGGTTTCGCAAAAGCTAACATAATGACCATTGAAATGATCACAGCAATGATCATAATAACCAATTCATGGGTCATCCCAATAGCTGTCAAAACGCTATCAAAACTAAAAACAATGTCGAGCAGACCTATTTGAATAATCACACCCAGTAGAGACTTTGGCTTCTTTCCCTCTACACCATGGCCCTTTCCTTCTGTTTTCTTTACAATCTCTGAAGAAGACTTCGCCAACAAAAACACACCTCCAATAAAGAGAATTGCATCTCTACCAGATACAGGATGATCGCCTAAACTAAAAATTGGTGCAGTTAACCCGATGAGCCATGTTATCCCNAATAACATCAATACTCGAAAGCCAAGCGCGAGCCCTAAACCTAGTCGTCTGGCGAGCGGTTGTTGTGCAGATTCCAGATCATTAGAAATCAAGGAAATAAATATGATATTATCTATTCCCAGAACGATTTCTAGAAAAGTCAAGGTAAGTAATGACAATAAGCCTTCTGGGCTAAAGAGAACCTCCATGGTGCTTGCTACGGTTAGATTTTAGCTAAGATAAATCTTTGACTCTACACCGAAATCGTTAAAAATGAAATTTATCAAAGATGACTCTGGCGGGTCCCCTCAAATTTTTCATAAAAATATAGAGTCCCTAAGATCAGTAGCATCCCATAGAAGATATCTTCAAAGGGTATGGTACCTAATCGAATACCTAGGTTCTCACTATTGTTGTACCACACCACCTGCGTCTCTAAAAATGAGCCTGTTAGAATCCCGTTTTTAATAAAAAACGGGATTAAAGCNAGCGGATAGCATTCATAAAAACGAGGCAACCAACTGCATTTTGCAATCCAGCTTACGTAGATTAAAGCAATACCCAACAAAATAAAAGTGGACGCAGTGTAGTACTTATCGTAAGAAATAATCCCTACAGCCAATGAGAATGGAATGAGTAATTGAGAGATTTTACCAGCCAGTTTTTGAGTGATTATTCCCTTTGGAAAAAATAGCTCCAAGCACTTGTAAATGAAAATACATGAGAAAGGAACGGTAATAAAAAAGAGGTACTCACCAAGAGGTAAACCGAATAAGTATATACCACTTAAATATGCCGGGGTAAAACCCCACACACCTAATTCCGTAAACCATATGTCCCAAACTATGAAGAAACCACTAACGATGAGCATGGCTTTCGCAAGGGAACCGAAGGATTTATAGTAGGCAATTCTAGGCTCAAAGCTGCGCAGTAAGGGAACGCTTAGCGTGCCTAGATTTAGCAACAGATATAGCCATTTAGTTTCTAACACTAACGTATTACGATTGAGTACGTAAACTACGCACTTGTTTTATGTATTTGGGATGCACCCAAAGCATACCAAAGTTCTCCCCATCTTCTTTTCCCAAATGCCTGTGGTGCATTTTGTGGGCCAGTCGAATGGCTTCAAGGTACGTTGATTTCGTTTGTTTGAACATCGGAATACGTTGATGAATAAATAACTCNTGNACCATAGCATAGGCAAATCCGTAAAGCGCNATACCTGCACCTATGGCAACGCTGATACCNGCGCCGTNCATNAGACCGAGCATGATNCAGAGCCATGAGGGTATTGCGAAGATGAGAAAGAATGTATCGTTCTTTTCCAATGCGCCCGGAGTCTTTGTATGATGGTCATCATGCAAGAACCACAAGAATCCATGCATCAAGTACTTATGTGCACCCCAAGCAACGCCTTCCATAATAAAGAAGGTCAGTAACATCACGAAAAATTCAAGCGTTGTCATTTTACCACTGATTTTAAAAAAGCCAAACTTTCTTCTACGTGGTCAGTTGCACGTAAGAGACTCTTAAAGATATAAACTACGCGGTGGTTTTCATCCGTCACATAGGTGATTCTATTCGCAACGGTATTGAAAAGTAGACCTGGTGCGCCGAAGGACTTTCGCACCTTGTGCCCTGGGTCACTGAGAATAGGGTATGTCAAATTGTATTTTTCTGAAAATCCTTTGTGTGATAGAACGGAAGCATCATTTATTCCTATGACCTGTGCGCCAACGGATTGAAATTCACTTTCGTAATTCCTAAAGTCACAGGCTTGCGCTGTACAACCAGGTGTATGGTCTTTTGGATAAAAGAAGAGAACCAATGGCTGCCCCGGAAAATTAGAGGGACTTAAAGGTTGGTTGTTTTGATCTAAAAGTGTAAACGCAGGCAACGCATCACCTACCTTTATTGGGTTATAGGGCATGATTAGGGAATATTCATTGATGATAGAACGAAGGGAATGGAATTTTGTTCGCTAAAACTACCTAAGTAATTTCCACTCGAAATTCTCAAACCGACGTAATTCTACCCATCGATTTTGCTGGTCTTGCGTAAAATCAAAACCAACAAGGATACCGCGCATAGGACCACATCCGTATAGGAGTCGTTGAATGTGATAATCGGCAATGTCATAACCTCTGATCGCATACTGGTTGGGTTCAATTCCAAAATGCGCTCTAAAGGCTTCAACGAACGACAAAGTGTTCGGATCTTGGTAGGATAAATAAGACGACATTGCACAAATCACCTCCGCTTCTCTTGTAAAATTGTCATTGGTAATCCCACTGTTGAAAAGCTGGTATTCAGTAGCAAATAAAGAATAAGACGCCGACCCTGATCTTAAATTACGAAGTACGTCGAGCATAAAGGCGGGATCATTATCATAAATGATAAGCTCGTAATGTAGCGCACTGTCTAGCTCGACCAATGCTTCATTTGAAGACCATTTATCATCGTTGGTAAGCAATCTTTTATTCGGGTTGTTAAACCCATCGTAAAACATCTTGCATTTATTGGAAAGCCCTTTTGTAACAATCAGCGGTATGCTTTTCGTGTTTAACGAATCTCTTGCATTAATCAATTCGCGAAGCATTTGATAAAAGTTCTCTTCAGAAACCACCGAGTTGTATACTCCCAATCCTTCAATTGCGGAGCTTTTACTCATCAAGTTCACCGATTTTCCAGCAACCCCAAAATCCGTGATCTGCTGGACACGTTTTGAATAAAGCGGTCCTAACAAGAGGTCGTAGTGTTCGAGATTTAGAGAGTCTAAAGCATTCTTTAACGAATCGCGTTGATTGTGTGAATCGATGAATTCGATATTAACTGAAAATGAACTGTCGCTATGTAAAGAAGCAGCAAATTCCATACCCATGCGTAAGCTCATTGCCACTGGACTGCGCTTGGCTAGAGCCGTTTCATTGATGTAGTCCATGTGAAAAAAGGGTAGAATCCCGAGTATTTCTAAACTCGTTATAGCGCTGTCGGATTTAATAACCAATACTGTGTCAGAGGTTGGAGCCGGTTGTGTTAGGACCGTATCTACAGTGGCTTGAAATAAGGCAATAGCATTTACTGGCCGAACCAACCGTAACCCCCGTTTCCAATTCGTACGCGCATCAGGATTAAGGCGGTAAAAAGAGGCCATATTTGGAAAACCCCACTCCTGCGCCAAGTCTTCAGGTGTATCTCCACGTCGCACTTTATACATATCAAACGCGGCTTCGCTGCGCGCTGTATCTTGAATAATTGCGACCGAATCAGCTGTATTTACGAGTACAGCATCTTTCCGCTCGGGAATTGGTATGATCAGCACATCTTCAAGCGACAGCGTAGTACCTACTATTTGTGGGTTTGCTTCAAGAAGCGCGTTTACTGTTATTCCGTACTGTTTAGAAAGTGAATACAGTGTATTCCCCTTTACTACGACATGTTCAGTGACCGATTGCGCACTGAGCGATGAAGTAATCGCAAAAAAGCAAAGAAAAAGTAACTGTTTTATTCCCATTCGATTGTTGCTGGTGGTTTCGAGCTGATATCATATACAACGCGGTTCACCCCCTTAACCTTATTAATTATTTGATTGCTCACTTTCGCAAGAAACTCGTAAGGAAGGTGCACCCAGTCCGCAGTCATGCCATCGGTACTTTCTACCGCACGCAATGCCACCACTTTTTCGTAGGTACGTTCATCTCCCATTACTCCGACAGAATTCACAGGAAGTAAAATACTGCCTGCCTGCCAAACGCTATCGTAAAGACCTTCGTCTTTCAATCCTTGAATGAAGATGTAATCGACCTCTTGTAAAATAGCAACTTTTTCAGCAGTGATATCACCTAAGATGCGAATAGCTAGTCCTGGTCCCGGAAATGGATGACGTCCCAAAAGATCTGCTGCCATATCCATAGATGCGCCGACACGACGCACCTCATCCTTAAACAAGGTTTTTAATGGCTCGACCACTTTCAGCTTCATGAAATCTGGTAAACCACCCACGTTATGATGACTTTTTATCGTAGCCGAAGGCCCATTAACGCTGATACTTTCAATGATATCTGGGTAGATTGTTCCCTGTGCCAACCATGTGACATCTTCAATCAAATGTGCTTCTTGGTCAAACACTTCAATAAATACTCGGCCTATCGCTTTGCGCTTTGCTTCCGGTTCATCTATTCCTGCAAGCGCAGAAAGGAATTGGTTCGATGCGTCCACACCTTTTACATTTAACCCCATTCCTTCGTACTGCTCGAGCACATCGGTGAATTCATTCTTGCGTAATAAGCCGTTATTGACGAAGATGCAATATAGATTTTTACCTATTGCCTTGTGCAATAACATGGCTGCGACCGAACTATCCACACCACCGCTCAAACCCAGAACCACCTTATCATTCCCCAGTTGCTCTTTGAGAGCGGCAACCGTTTCATCTACAAAATGTGCGGGTGTCCAGTCTCCCACTACCCCAACGATTTCGTAAAGAAAGTTTTTTAATAACTGCGTACCGTCTGTGCTGTGATATACTTCAGGGTGGAATTGAATTCCGTAGGTGGCCTCACCATCAATTTTATAACCTGCGACTTGAACGTCATGAGTGGATGCAACTATTTCGAAACCTGTTGGAAGCTCCGTGATTGTATCGCCGTGGCTCATCCAAACTTGAGATCCCTCACCAATACCCTCGAACAGCGTATCTGATGACGATACTGAACTGAGGTTCGCACGTCCGTATTCACGAATTTCACTCGGCGCGACGCTTCCACCTGAAGTTAGCGCCATATATTGGGCACCGTAGCATACACCGAGAAGCGGTACATTACCCTTAATTCCAGTCAAATCGAACTGAGGGGCGTCCTCCTGTAATGTGCTGTAAGGTGAACCGCTCAGGATAACACCTTTAACATCTTCAGTGATTTCTGGTGGATTGTTAAAAGGGTGAATTTCACAGTAAACATTAAGTTCACGAACCCTGCGCGCTATGAGCTGCGTGTATTGTGAACCGAAGTCGAGGATCAAAATGGTTTCTTGCATTCGGCAAAAATACCACTAATTTTTGCTGCTCAGCACCCAAGTTCCTGCCTTTATTGTTGACATGTTTTCAACGATTTCATCGCGAGGATCCCTTCCTAAAGTTCCTACAAGGTCTGAATAAGACGCTTTACGCTCCCAAAATATTCCTTCTGGATAAACAGAAGCGTATGCGGTATCAATCGCAGCCATTGCTTCCGAATGACGCCGCTTTTGAGCTCTATATCTAGTTTCTGCAGTTCTTTGAGCCAATCTTGTCATCTTCACTCGCAACGCATCGGCATGTTGATTTAGCTCGGGATAGGCTGCTTTCAACGATGTATTCCATACTTCGATCGCTGACTCAAGAGGAAGTTGTAAGGATTCTCCCTCTGCTTGTAATGAAACACTATCAGCAATAAATTGCTTTTTTAAGTCCGCAGTAGAATTTGTCAAAATAGCTGGGAGCGATTGTCCAATTTTATTGAGCGCTCGTTTAAGTTTATCGTTTTGAATAAAAAGACTATCCCTCAGATAAAGCACCGGCATCGGTCGATCCATTTTTTTGAAAGCTTCCCCGAGCTGCAACCAATAAGCAAGCTCACCACCACCGCCAACATAAGCGAGATTTGGCAATAAAAACTCTTGATATAAAGGGCGCATTAAAGCGTTTGGACTAATATGAATTGATGGACACTCATGATCCGCTTGCTCAAATCGTTGGCGGTCTCCATCCCGCAAATCAAATAGATTTATTTCTCGCACGAAGACCTGAGCCTTGTAACCATGTTCTACTAAAGCTTCAGTTTGTTCCTGAATCAGCTTCGAATAAACGCCTTTCATTTCTTCTTGCCAAAGCGGGTCAGCAGTAGCTTTTAAGGATACGTCTTTACCATCCAGTACCAGCAATCCTAATCCTTCTGCCCATTGGCGTACCCATTGGCGGGTAGCTTCCGCTAGATTTTCACATTCTTTATAAGCTTGGAGTCGCGGATACAGGAGCTCTTTCTGCGCTTGGTTAAGTGGTACGCTCTCGAGCCAAGATTCTAATTGGTCCGCTAAATCGTCCGTAGGTAATAAACCGACTGGACCTTTAGCATCGGGCTGCCTCCATGAGAATTGATACTCACCTATTCGAAAAGAGGAGATTTCTTCGAAATCATGATCTTCAGTGGCCATCCAAAATATGGGAACGACATCAACTCCGAGCTCAAGAGTAGCAGCTTTAGCAAGTGCCACAGCACCCAAGACTTTCGCTTCAAAAAAGACTGTACCTCCACAGATCATCAGTTGATGTCCCGTGGTTATGGTAAGTGCACCATTACGAAAGGCGCTAATCGAATTTGCTTCAGAGGCGCTTAGATTCGCATTTTGGCGAGTGAACACATCGGCAACAATTTCTCGAGTTTTTGAGGAATAATCTGCCTGGGCCGTTGCTTGACTCTTGAACGAATTCCAGTCATACGGCGTCTTCGCAATTGATTCTAGAAAAGTTCCTCCGGCTAAGAGGTCCTTCATTACTTTTGAAGGAACGCCAGTATCCTCATGCGGGAGGAGTGAATATGTAAATTGAGATGACATTATGAAAGCGAAGATAATTGCAATATTGGTTGCAGCCGTAATGCTAGGCTGCAGTTCTTCAAAAGAAAATACCTGTGCCCTCGATGCTCGGTACACCTTTAATTTCGAACAAGCGCAGTATTATGCGCTTCCTCCAATAGACTTTAGCTTCAACTTAAGCTACGACTATCTTGTACGCATGCCTGAATTTGGTAAGCAAAACTTCAACTATTATGAAGTGGCGCGCTACAATGATGACAGTACCGGTAGCGTATTACTTAAAGTGCATCCTTTCAAGCGGCAAGGAGTCTTCATCTCTGTAGCTGAACAGCGTAACGCTCAAATAATGATGGATTTGCAAAAAGCGAAGCGAGACAGCTGGGTGACCGAAAAAGACGATACGCTGGACGATTGGTACATCAGCTACGGCCGATATCAGCAGGATCCTGAAGATTACATCATAGGACATACTTTAATCATGCGTGACAGTATGAATAATGGATTACTACTAGAATTACAAATGCCTTGCCCTACAGATTCATTCTACTTAGAACGCGAAAAATGCCTTGAAGAAGTCGTTCGCTCATTCAAAGTCTATTTATAATCATTGAGACTTAATACTTAGTCAGAATCGAAACTCAAAAGTATTTTACCTTAATTTATCCTTCATCTCCTTGGAATACAATTAGTTATTCTATATTCACACTATTCAAAGGCAACTTTGAATTAGGTTAGGGGTACGGAGCCAAGAAATTGGCTCCTTTTTTTTGTCTAAACTTTTTTTTTTAGCTCGCGTTTAGTCTAATAATGGGCAACACCTTACGACTTATTTTGGGCGACCAGCTCAATGCATATCACTCCTGGTTTTCAACGGTAGATAAACACATCACGTACGTGATGATAGAATCGAGTGAAGAAGGCAGCTATGCGCCCCATCATATTCAAAAAGTGACGGGTATATTTTCTGCGATGCGTCAATTCGCTCAATCGATGCAATTATTGGGACACCATTTTCACTACCACAACATCCTCGAAGGGAATGAACCCAATTTGCGCACCATTTTAGCATCAATAGCCCGGAAAAAAGGGATTACACATATCCAACTTCAAGAACCTGATGAATGGCGACTGCGTAAAGATTTAGAAAAACTCAGAAATGAAGGGTTCGAGATTTCATGGCATTCAAGCGAACATTTCATAAGCACAAGTGATGAATTTCAGGAACTTTTCGAAGGAAAAAAAACCTTCCTTATGGAGACGTTCTATCGTGCCCTACGCAAAAGAACAGGCCTCCTAATGGATGGAGTACAGCCCGTCGGTGGGAAATGGAATTACGACGCTCAAAACCGAAAGAAACTCCCAAAAGGCCACCTTCCTCCCCCTCCATTCGTTCCTAGCACGGATGTAAGTGAAGCGTACGCAGATGCCATTGCAGCGAAGCTTCCCACCATAGGAAAGTTAGAAGATCCCTTGCATTTCTATTGGCCTACAACCTCAACCCAGGCTTGGGAGATTTTCGACCACTGGCTACAATACGGCTTACACTCTTTTGGGGACTATCAAGATGCGTTGACAACGAAAAGTTGGTCGTTGTATCACAGCCGAATTTCTTTTGCCTTAAATACTAAAATGATACAGCCGCTGGAAGTATGTCAGCGCGTTGAAACCTATTACCGCACGAATCCTGAGGTTCCTTTAAATGCAGTTGAAGGTTTTATAAGACAAATACTAGGATGGCGTGAATTTATGCGCTGTGTTTATTGGCATCGTATGCCAGAATTTGCCTCAGAAAATTTCTTTGAATTTGACCGGAAACTGCCACAATGGTTTTGGAACGGGGAAACGAAAATGAAATGTTTATCTCATACCATTGGGCAAAGCCTGAATCACGGTTATGCACATCACATCCAAAGGCTCATGGTAACAGGAAATTTTGCTCTGTTGGCTGGAATTGATCCAGATGAAGTGGATTTGTGGTACTTAGGCATCTACATCGATGCATTTGAATGGGTGGAAATCACGAATACACGGGGTATGAGTCAGTATGCTGATGGTGGCTGGATTGCAACAAAACCCTACGTTTCTTCTGCAAATTATATGAAGAAAATGGGTGATTACTGCGACCAATGCCACTACAATCCAAAAACTAAAACAGATGACGACAGTTGTCCTTTCAACGCATTGTATTGGAATTTCTTTGATAGCCAGCGCGAAAAACTTCATTCGAACTTTCGCCTTGGCATGGTATACCGCACCTACGATAAAATGAATGCCACAGTAAAAACTGGAATTCGAGAAAAAGCCCAATCCCTATTAAATAACATCAACGAATTATAATATGAGTACTTGCATTCTTTGGTTTCGTAACAATCTAAGACTAGGTGATAACGCTCCCGTGCTTCAAGCATACAACACGTTTGAAACTGTAATCCCCGTATATTTTATCCCAGCCGCAGATCAAATCGATTCTTGGGGCAATCCCACCATCGGTCCTTGGCGGGAACAATTCTTACATGATGCAGTAATGGATTTACGGGAAAAATTACGCGAGTACGGAAGCGATCTTTTGTTGTTAGAAGGTGATCCAGTAACAGCACTGAAAGAGTTGTCAGCGACATTCGAAACCAATGCGATTTATGCGCCAAAGGAATTAGCGGAGTATGAAGTACATGAACAATTGCAGCTGAGCCTTTGGGGTAAAAGTGAAGGTATAGAAGTTCAATTTTTCCTAGAGCGTACATTGTACCAACCGGATGATTTTCCCTTCAGTTTAGAAAACATGCCTCAGGTATTTTCTCCATTCAGAAGAAAATTAGAAAAGTATGCGGCGCCAAGAAAAGCTTGGGAGGAACCTTTAATCTCCCCCGTAGACGTTAGTGAATTCTACACCTTGCAGGGGCATTGGGAAGTGGATACTCCAGCACCCGATGATCGCACGGCATTTCCATATCGAGGAGGTGTACGTGAAGCTTGGCGCGCGCTCGAGGATTACTTCTGGGAAGGCGAACAAGCCGTCCAATTCTACAAAGAAACGCGCAACGGCATGTTGGGTCGGTCTTTTAGTTCAAAATTTTCACCCTTCTTAGCCATCGGTTGTATCAGCGCAGCTCAGGTAATGGATGAATTAGACCAATTCGAGGAACGCCACACCAGCAACGACAGCACGTACTGGCTCTTCATCGAATTGCTTTGGAGAGAATTTTTCCAATGGACGGCGTACAATGCTGGTAAACTATTTTTTATTCCAACAGGACTCCAACCAGAAAAGCCCTGGAAGCCACACTTCAACAGCCGGAAATACGAGCAATGGAAAGACGGCGAAACTGGCGATCCGTTAGTAGATGCAAACATGAAAGAGTTGCTGGCTACCGGATTTATGAGCAATAGAGGCCGTCAAAATGTAGCTTCCTATCTCATTCACGATATGGGATTGGATTGGCGCAGCGGGGCGGCTTGGTTTGAGAGCCAATTAATTGATTTTGATCCTGCTTCAAACTATGGGAATTGGCTCTACATCGCCGGACGTGGAAACGACTCTCGACCCTTCAGGAAATTCAATACGAAAATGCAGTTAGAACGCTACGATCCCGACAACAGCTATGTAAATACTTGGTTGAATTAATGTACTTTTCCGATATGGATTGGACGCATTTATTGAACTTAGAATTCCCTCAATTACCATTAGACGCTGAAGATGAGGATATTTTGAAAGAATTGGCTCAAAAGCTTCAGGACAACTATCCGTACCACAGCCCAGATTACGCCGGTCAAATGATCAAGCCGCCGCTTCCACTTGCGCAAGCCGCGCATTGGATGACCAGTTTTGTAAATCCAAACAATCACGCACTCGATGGTGGACGGGCGACCTCAGCCCTAGAACTCGAAACGATCGCGGCCTTTGGGACTATGGTAGGCTATTCAAAACCATTGGGACATTTGACATCCGGAGGGACTACAGCGAACCTTGAAGCGCTTTGGGTCGCACGTCAAAGCGATGCAAATACGATTGTTTTAGCGAACGAACATGCCCATTACACCCACAGTAGAATGAGTGAAGTACTGGGAATACCTTTTCAAGCCATTGTCTCTACAGAGAAGGGGTCCATGAATTGTTCCAAACTAAAAGAGGTGTTAGCGCAACTTCACAGCAATGGTGCAAAAGCCACTATCGTTGTGACGCTCGGAACAACAGGCATGGGTGCAGTGGATCCGCTGGAAGAGATCGTCCCGCTCGCACGAGCCTATGGCGCACGCATCCACGTTGACGCTGCCTACGGCGGTTACTTCACACTAGCCGACCTTCCAAAAGACGTACAATGTCATTTTACCGCTATGGCTGAGGCTGATTCCATTGTGATTGACCCCCACAAGCACGGTCTTCAACCCTACGGTTGCGGCGCAGTGCTGTTCAAAAATCCTGAAGAAGGACGCTTTTACAAACACGATAGTCCGTACACCTATTTTACTTCTGACCAGTTACACTTGGGTGAAATCACACTCGAATGTTCACGTGCTGGAGCAGCTGCAGCAGCGCTCTGGGCGACACAACAGAAATTTCCATACGCGCGTTCCGGGAATTTTGCAAAGCGCTTAAATGCAAGCCTCGCAGCAGCTCAAGGATTAAAAAACACGTTAATTTCTAAGGGATGGTGGGCATTAGAACCCGAACTCGATATCTGCGTATTTAGTTTAACCGGACTGAAAGCATCAGAAATAAGTGCTAAAAACCGAGCGTTTTTTGAGCATAAAGCAGAAGAAAACATACATCTCGCGCTATATAGCCTGCCGCAACAAAACTGTCCCTGGGCGATCGAATGGGACATCCCCAGTCTAACTGTAGTGCGGAGTGTGCTTATGAAACCTGAGCATAATGATGCCGGTCTTTGGGAACGGATTGCGCGAACCTAAGCGCCTTTTACTAAAGTGCAAATTCCTTCAAAGTCTAGTGTGATTTGTTCTCCTGTAGCGAGATTCTTCACGGGAATTGCAGAGGCTGTCATTTCATTTGCACCTACCAACGCGAGGTAACCTATCCCTTTTTTATCGGCGAAATCAAACTGCTTTTTGAGTTTCGAAGCGTCAGGATACAGTTCCGCGCGAACACCAGAAGCCACAAGTTTTGCCACCCATTGGTACGCAATCACACTCTCTTCTGCGCCGAAGTTCGCAAACAAGACCGCAGCAGCATTGGCAGTCGTCGCGGGGAATAAATTCAATTCTTCTAAACAAAGATAAATACGGTCTAAACCAAAGCTAATTCCCACACCCGATGTATTCTTCATACCGAAAATACTGGTCAGATCTGCATAACGACCTCCGCCACCAATACTCCCCATCGAAACGCCATGAGCAGCAACTTCGAAAATAGTACCGGTATAGTAGTTGAGTCCACGAGCGAGGGTAAAGTCGAAAACCAATTCCGCACTATTCAATCCGGCTTTAGCCTGATGCAAGACGAAATTCATCTCATCTAATCCTAACTTACCTTCTGAACTTTCTGCCAGTAATACGGTCAAACGTTCTAGCGTCAATCCTTCTTCGAGCCACTGTCCGAAGGTGGTAACTGCACTCTCCGGTAATTCTTGAGCACGCATTTCTTTCAAAACGCCTTCGACTCCTACTTTATCTAACTTATCGATCGCTACGGTAAACGCAATAAAAGCATCGCTGATACCCAATACTTCCGCAATTCCAGCTAAAATTTTTCGGTTGTTCACCTTAATAGTCGTGGAAAGACCAAGTTTAGTAAACGATGCATCATACAATTGGATCAATTCTACTTCTTGCCATAAACTGTCTGAACCCACAACATCCGCGTCGCACTGGTAAAACTCACGAAAACGGCCCTTCTGTGGGCGATCTGCACGCCAAACCGGCTGCATCTGGTAGCGTTTAAACGGAAAGGCTAATTCATTTTGGTGCTGTACAACATAACGAGCAAAAGGGACGGTTAAATCGTATCGCAATGCCTTATCGGCAACTTTTGTCGTAAGCGCTTTTGGGTTTTTATCAGCCCACAATCCTTCATCAATCTTGGATGTAAAATCGCCGGAGCGGAGAATTTTAAAAATCAATCGGTCCCCTTCTTCACCATATTTACCGGTTAGCGTTTCTATATTTTCAAAAGAAGGCGTTTCTATAGGATCGTAGCCGCGCAATTCGAACTGCTCGCGTAAAACATTCATGATGTATTGGCGCTTCTGCACTTCCGCCGCTGAAAAATCTCTGGTGCCTTTCGCTAATGAGGGTTTCATAGAACTCGTATTGATAATCTAGACTACAAATGTATTGGCTTCTGAGCGATCTTCTACTCTATTCCCAAACAACTTCTGTACAGCTTTTGAAAGGGTTCGGATTTTTTTAAAGCCTGAAAACTTCGTTCGTTGTGCTTCCAATTCTTCCGCATCGGCAAAGCCCCGAAAAACAAATGAGCCACGCCATCTACACCAAACTGATCCAAAACCGACCAATAGATGCAAACCACATCTGGATCAGTATCCGGTAAGTCCAATGCTGCCGCGAGCGGATATTTAACGAGAGAGAAATAGCGATCAGCCGTTTCGGGATCAATGTATTTGTCTTTTAATTCAAAGTAATCCGGGTTTCTCGCGTTGAAGGACACAATATATTTCCCTCCTTTCATCATAGGCATACCAGCAGGCCCCACCAGCCATTTACCGTCAATAAATCTACCATTCAACATCTCCGTATAGGTTTGACCTTGATAGTTCCAGCTAATCGTATAGCTACGGTCAGGGCCTGTACCGATCACTGTGGCCATGCGTTCCACCCGCTCCTTTTCAACCATCCAATGAATAAAACGAGGCTGAATCAACATGCCGATACCCGATAAAACAATGAGTACTAGAATTACGCTAATACCCCAAGTGGCTTGAATATTTCGTTTGCGATCCTCTTCTGCCCGACGCTTTAGCATCTCAGCGCGCATTATGGCACGTTTCTCTGCTAATGCATCTGCTTCTTTCGAACGTCGTTCACCTCTTTCAACGGTGGCATCCACTAGTGCCAATGCTCTTAACACGTACTCTACAGCAGCTCCTAACTGCTGAAAAGCCTCTTCGGTTCCTCCAGAATCTGGGTGGTGTTTCTTCGCTAACCTTTTATACGCAACTGATACCTCTTGCTCGTCTTTCGGCAAGGTGTCCAATTCTAATATGCGTAAAGCTTCGGTTATTTTCACTGTTGGAATACGTTTTTCGTGGCTTAATTTAAGAAAACGCTTCCATAGATATTAACGTTGATAAACATTACGTTCGTCTGTTCTTGCCGGAATCAACTCTCCGCTGATGAATTTTCGTAACAAGATATTCTCTATTAATCGGTCTTCCGCATCGTTTTCTGGATCATACGGACGCTTTAAATCGATATCGTACCACCACGCAGTCATCGACCAAAACCTAGCAGATAACACGTTTCTGTAGGTTTTTATGATTTCATACACACTCGTATGCGTCTCCCGGTAAATCAACTTACTTAAAATCTGTCCCTCACTCCGTGTTAGCTTTCTTAACTCAGGCTCAAAACGCTCTTCTAGATATTTCTGGTAAGACTTCGTATATTTTCTTCGTTGCCGTCTACGATCTATTCCTTCCAGCTGGAGATTGACAGAATCCATACGCAAAGCCGCCTCACGAACATAAGGATACACCCTGCCCACCTTCTTCATAAGCATATAGTAGTTACGGCGGGCTTGGAAGTCGTTCAATGTAGGCTTTGCTACAAATAACATCTCATCTAATACTGACCACGGGACGGTATCACCATCAACGACCAATTGACCTAATAAAGGACCATTAGACGCTGCAGACATACTTAACGTATCTATCTGTTGCCCATGCATCATTAGGCTGCAGAAGAACGCAAGTAGAACCTTAACTCCTATTTTGCTTCCAGCGGCTTTGGCCATTTGATGTGTTCGTATGTTGTGTTTCTTTCTGAGCTTGTAGAAGATTACTCAATGCCATCGCTCCGACGGCTTCCAATTCTTGATTGCTTTTATCTAAAGCCTCCGGTGTATAGTAATTGGCCACAAAATGTGTATCGAAATCTCCGCTAACGAATGCCTCGTGAGCCATGACAAATTGGGCAAAATCCAGGGTCGTTTGAACGCCACTGATTCTGTATTCACTCATAGCACGTTTCATTCTGGCAATCGCCTCCGCGCGGTCAGCCCCAAAGGTGATAAGTTTAGCAATCATAGGATCGTAGTAAATACTCACCTCCATACCTTGCTCCAGTCCGTCATCTACTCGAACTCCTAATCCCTGCGGCCTGCGGTATTCTCGTAAAGTTCCAGTACCTGGCATGAAATTCGCCGCAGCATCCTCTGCATAAACCCGTACCTCGATGGCGTGTCCCTGAATCTTTAAATCTTCTTGTTTGAAGGGCAATACCTCACCTTGTGCGATTTGAATTTGCGCTTTTACTAAATCTATTCCGGTTATCTGCTCCGTCACCGGATGCTCCACTTGAAGACGGGTATTCATTTCTAAGAAATAGAATTTACCACCCGGTTCGAAAATAAACTCAACAGTTCCCGCGCCACGATAATCACAAGCTTTGGCTACATTCACTGCAGCCTCACCCATTGCGGCTCTTAGCTCCGGAGTAAGCACAACAGAAGGTGCTTCTTCAATGACTTTTTGATGTCTTCGTTGAATGGAACATTCTCTTTCAAACAGGTGCACAACGTTTCCGTGCTCATCTGCTAGAACCTGAATTTCAATATGACGTGGGTTTTGGACGTATTTTTCAACAAATACAGCTCCATTACCAAAGCTGTTTGTGGCCTCACTGACTGCACGTTGCATTTGGTTTTCAAAATCGGCAACCTCGTGTACAATACGCATTCCTTTACCGCCGCCGCCAGCACTCGCCTTAATCATTACCGGAAAACCGATATCCGTAGCTAATTTCTTCGCCGCTTCTACATCCGTAACCTCTCCATCGGAACCTGGAACTAAAGGAACATCAAAGTCCTCTACAGCAGCCTTCGCACTCAGTTTATCACCCATTACCTTGATAGCGTGTTCTCGTGGCCCAATAAAAGTGATATTAGCTGCTGCAACAGCTGCTGCAAATGCTGCATTTTCGCTTAAGAATCCATAACCAGGGTGAATGGCATCTACCTTTAATTCTTTTGCGAAAGCAATAATTTTATCGCCTTTAAGGTAGCTTTCAGAAGAGGGTGCCGGTCCTAAACAGACGGCCTCATCGGCAAAAAGCACATGCGGTGCTCTTCGATCCACTTCAGAATAAACAGCTACAGTTTTTATGCCCATTTCTCGGGCACTGCGCATAACACGCAAGGCTATTTCGCCGCGATTCGCGACCAATATTTTGGTTATAGGTCTCATAATGTGATACGTTCGCTTGATACGTTCAAGCAAATATAAGACACTACGCGAGTAAATACTTAGAGTTTAAGTATGCGTCTTCGCCACAAATCTTCAGCAGTATATATTCTAATCTCATAGCTCCCTGATGGTAAAGACTGCAAATCCAATCTGAAATCATTCGCCTCAGTTACCGTTTCATGGGCTACTTTGATTCCGGCGGTGTTAAAAAGTTCAATTTCACCAGTTACTGCAGCACTAAACTTCAGTTGAACATAGCCTTGGGTTGGATTTGGATAAACGTCTATAGCCGTTGGAAATTCGTTCATTCCCACCTCCGTCAGGCTGTGGGTAATCACAGTGGTATCACCACAATCATTGATCAACAACAACCGCACGGTATACTGCAATGAAATAACACCATAGGTATGCTGCGCATTCGGTGAGGTGCCTTTGTCGTTGGTACCATCACCCCAGAACCAGTGGAACTGTGTCGCCCCCGTGGAAGAAGCAAAGAAGTCCACTGTCATGCCATTGGAACTGGTGGATACAATATTGAAATTAAAGTTCCCCATTGGTGGATCACAAGTAGCAACATCCTTTGAATAGGTATGCTCAGTCCCACAGCTATCTGTAGCTGTTAAGACTACAGTAAACGTACCGTTTGTCGAATACGTGTTGCTTACAGTAAGACCTGTACCGATTGAACCGTCACCAAAATCCCAATTGTAATTGGTCAAGTTTACCGGTGCTGCAGTAAAATTAAATGTGCTACCAGATGCCGATTCAGTGAAGATCAAATTCACAGGTGTACAAACCTCAATCGTATCGTAAACGACAATGGTATCTCCACAAAAGCTGTAGGCCGTCAGTGTTACGATGTAGGTTCCTGAACTAGCGTAAGTATGCGAAGGTGCTGAATTTGCTGAAGCTCCCCCACCATCACCGAAGGACCAATCAAATGTCAAACCGGTACCCTGAGAACCTGTTGTATTAAAATCTACAGTTAACCCATTGACTGCGTTTGCAGTGATTATCGACATGGTATCACAAACGGTGATTACATGCAATAATGAATCAACACTTCCGCATGTTCTATAAACAACTTGGTACACATTCATGCTACCGAAGATGCTCGTGTATGTATGCTGTGCAGTCGATCCGGTATCTTGGGTACTATCTCCCCAGAACCATACTGTAGAATCTGCTGCTACAGTTGACGAGGTCCCTGTTATAGCTGTGCCATTCTGCGTAACCGCACCTGTTGCTATAATTGGAGGACAGGGTAATGTCGTAAACGATACACTGTCCCAAAGGCTAACCAATGAGGAAGTACAGGTATCCTGCACCCATACAGTATAGGTAGTTGAAGGCTGAAGACTTCCAATGGAATAGGCTCGATTAGCTGCAGCCACGCGTGTTCCCGTACCTAAAGTGAATCCTTGAATATCGTATTCTAGAGCAGACGAACTAGCCGTACCTGACCAAGTAATATCCGCAGAATTATACGTGATATTACTTGCTGAAATATTAGACAGTTGACAAGTGGTAGGCTCATCAATTTTAATATCATCGATTGATGTTGCGGCCTGATATGCAGTAAAGGAACCCGTTCCGTCTCGCCATGCCTTGAAGATAATTTGTACCGTATCGCTTTCATAAGCTGAGAGACTAAGCGTTTCTTTCATCCATAACGCATTCGAACTGGTCTGCTGCTGGCCATTAATGGTCTTCAACAAAGCAACTGGCTGTCCTATGGCTTTGACATAAATTCTTAATTTATCAATGGCTGCGCCGTACATATGGTACCAAAAGGTCAGCTCAGGACTTTGCAACGTATCTAAATCAATGAGCGGAGTCCGGAATTCTGTATCTGCCGTATTACTGAAAGGAGTCGCACTTCGCACAAATGCATAACCACCCGTTCCAGAAGTATGATCTCCGGAAGGTCCGGTACCAAAATAATGTGCTGTTGTTCCTCCCCCAGTCCAGAAGTAATCTAAGGTATCAGAACGGAACCAACAATCGTCTATTTCACCGTTTTGATCAGGCCATGCTGGTCCTATCCATTTAGTGGTATTGGAAAATTGCTCAACAAAAGGTGCAGTATAAAAAGTGCAGTTTGTTCTAAACCTAGGACCATCAAGCCATCCGCTGACATCGCCAGTACCACATGAATCGCGAACTTGCCATTCGTAGGTGGTTTGTGGTGATAGCATACCTATGCCTTTGGCTGAGGTATTTGCCGTAGTCCAACTCCAAGCGTTAGTCCCAACCTCACGGTACCGTAACTGAAAATTTGATGCTCCGCCGGCCGTCCAATCTAATTGAGCTGCCATTACACCGACAGCCGTCACTGCTGTATTAGCAGGCTTTGGACAGCTGGGTTCCTCATCAATCTTCACATCGTCGATTGCGAATTGTGTGTAAAATGAACTTTGGGTATTCGTATAATCAAAACGAATACGCACCGTATCGCCTGCATAAGATGTCCCTAATGCAATAATTTTTTCAATCCACGCAGCATTTTGAGAGCTGTGAGTCGACCCTAAAGTATCCCATAGTGCTGACCACGTTCCACCGAGTTTTTGAACATAAACGTCAAAATCCCCCATACTTATACCAAAACCGTGATAATAGAAGCTTAACTCAGGTGCTACCAATGTATCTAAATCAATCCACGGCGAAATCAATCTAGGGTTGGTTCCACTAACAAAAGTAGTCGTCACCTGATTCATCATGTATTGACCAGAACCAGTGGTGTGATCACCTGCAGGACCCGTCTGCGTCCAGTTGAATGCAGGAGGACCCGGTGTCCAAAACTGTGTAGCAGAGCCCTGATCAAGCCAGCATTGGTCAAGATCTCCTTGAACATTCCAAGTTGAAGCAGGATCCCAGCTCGTACCATCAAAATTCTCCGTAAATGGGGCTGTGGCGAATGAACACTGCGTGATGAACGTTGTATATGAAGACCAAACGGAAGTGTCGCCTGCAGAACAGATATCGCGAACGCGAACTGAATAGGTCGTATTTGGTGTCAAACCTGTGAGCGTTGCAGGCTTTGTTGAAGAATTGACAACAGTACCTGAACTTGCACCTGAGTTGCCCTGTGCATACTGAATTTGATAACCGATTTGGTTCGTATTTAACGTCGTCCAATTCACATTCGCTGAGGTTGATAGTAAATTTGAAATGGCGGGGTTTATGGGTTGATCACAGCTTGGGGTTTCTTCGACAGTAATATCATCAAGAGCTACCCTACTCTGGGTCCACCAACTAAACGAGGTATTACGTTTGGCTGAAAACCGAATTTGTACTGTATCACCCGCCCACTGCGCAAGGGACTCAACATGTTTACGCCAAGCCGAATTTTGCGATGTAAATTGACTAGTTGCCGTTGATGAGTTTACTGTATGCAATTGGGTCCAAGAGGTTGTACCCACTTTACGAACACGGACATCGAGTAAATCAATGTCGCTACCGTACATATGGTAGTAAAATTTTAATCGTGGAACCGTATCGTTGCTCAGGTC
>NYXD01000010.1 GCA_002685435.1 Cryomorphaceae bacterium
TTCGACTCGACTTTATCTTGGGTCATGAAAGGTGCTCAGACGACTGATACTGCACGTGCTATTTTATCTTACCGTGGTGTAATGATGAAAAAGCACTTGCTTGAAGGTGTTCGTAAAGGTGCTTTGACTGAAGAACAAGCAGAGGCTAAATTTGAAGCTTGGGTTTCTGAGAAAGAGAACAAGATCGAAGGAAAAGTTCAGTCACTAAATGAAGCAGCACAAGCGAGCAGATCAGCACGTCTTGCTGCTGAAGCTGAAGTAAACAATGCACGTAAGGCAGCTATTGAGGCAGCTAACGCTCCTGTCGTAGAAGAAGCTCCTGCAGAAGAGGCAACGGAAGAAGCTCCTGCTGCTGAAGCAACAGAAGAAACTCCAGCTGCAGAGGTAGCGGAAGAAGCTCCTGCTGAAGAAGCAACTGAAGAAGCTCCTGCGGAAGAAAGCGCAGAGTAATTGTGCAAAAGGAGCAGTGTTTTTCACTCGGTAAAATCACGAAACTCCATGGGTACAAAGGAGCTGTGGTCCTCCACATAGACTCTTCTACTCCACAATACTTTAAAGAATTGGAATCAGTTCTCCTGGAAATTAACCAGGAACTGGTTCCTTTTTTTGTTTCATCACGTGGCGCTTTAAATGGTAAAAAGTTGGTGCTCTCTTTTGAGGATGTAGGTCCTGACGAAGCGAAAAGAATGGTAAATGCATCCGTTTACCTTCCAAACAATATGTTGCCTGATCCAAAAAAGGAAAAGAGCTTCTACGATAAAGCCATAGAAGGGTTTACTGCAGTTAATCAAGGCGAAAATATTGGACAGATCGCTGAAATTATCGAGCAATCGGCACAGAATCTCTTCCTTATTCAATCGGACGACAATCGGTATTTGATTCCGGTTGTCGAACCGTTCATTGAACGTATAGATCATAAGAAAAAATTTATTTATTTTGATTTACCCGAAGGTTTATTAGACCTTTAAATCAAGATGAAAAAGCCACTTCCTTACGATCCTAGGTCACTGCATCTGATCTATTCGTCCCTATTGCTCTTGCAACTGGTAGTGACTTCCGTGGTTCTGTACGCAGCTCAAGAAAATGCTGTTATAGCTTTCGATATTCAGCACTTGACAAACACGGCTGCTCCTATAGCTGCCGGTTTAAATGCTTTCTTCGGAAAGTGGATATGGACGAGAGGAATGCAGCAATTGAGTACCGAAGAAGAATTGGAAGGTAAACTTCGAACCTTAACGAAGATGCATATATGGCAATGGGTTGTTGTCCAATTCGCAACAATTCTCCTCCTCTCCTATACCCTTATCGAAGCCAACTTCTTTTACTTCATTTTTGCTTTGGTGAATATTATCTATTTCATCACCTTGCGACCTAAGATTTTTACTTTTAACGGAGGCATATGAATTATACGAAGCCTTTCAAAATGAAGGAGTTTGAAGTAGCACACGACCAATGTGCTATGCGTGTAAACACAGACGGTTGTTTATTAGGTGCTTTAGCTGCTTCAAACGCAGCTGTTAAAGACGTTACAAGGGTGTTAGACATAGGCACAGGCAGCGGGGTCATTGCCCTTCAACTGGCCCAACGTTTTACAAACGCTTTTGTAGATGCAATTGAAATTCATGGCCCTAGTGCGAAACAGGCGATGGATAATTTCAGAAACAGCCCCTATCATTCGAGAATGGTCTGTTATCATCAGCCTATTCAGGAATTTGAGATGAATACCTATTACGATATCATTGTTTCTAACCCGCCCTACTTCGAAGAAGGACCGACAAAAAGTGACCACGGAGTAGCTGCGGCCCGACACGCACTTACGTTAGATTTTAAGAGCTTAGTGATGAGTGTTTCTGGACTTTTAAAGCCAAATGGTAGTTTTTGGGCTATTCTTCCTTGTGACCGAAAAGATCGGTTTCTTGACGCTGCTTTAGACGAAGGATTATTTCTAAACGAGGTCATAAATATCAAACCGAAGGAAAAACGAGACGCGAACAGATGTATTTTCGGCTTAAGCAAGAGCAATACTGGAGATGCAAAGCATAGAACCATTACTATCTATTCCGATGACCAGTCATATACTTCTGAAACACACGAAGTTTTAAGCCCATTCTACGATAGTCTCTAGTAGCCTTTGTAGGGAATCGCTTTCTCGTGAAAATTCACACCAAAATCATCGGCGAGTTCGTCTAAAATAGGATTGTACCATTGTGCAGTTATAGGCATTTGAACACCTGTATCTGTGCTTTTACCCGTAAGTATAAGCTTTGTCGCAATTCCTAGAGGCAATCCTACCGTAGAAGCCATAGCAGTTTGGCTAGCACTCTTGCCTTCTACCCCCATTGAGCTCTCTATCATACCAAATTGGCCTCCATTTTTCCAACCAATTTTATGATACATTACGATCAGATCGCGGTCATCTTCGCTCAACGTCCAAACCTGTTTCAGTATGTATTCTAAACACTGCGCGGGAGTCCCCGAGGAAAATGGAAAAACCTGATTTGAAAATAATCCGACCCATTCAAGTTTCGTAAAAATATCGGAATCTTGAGGTATGCCTAAATAATACTTTAATTTAAGCTCTACAGAATCGTCCGGATTATAGGCTAAGAAAAGGTTTGTAAATTCTCTAAAGGACATCGTATCTGTATTTTCAATACTGTAGGAATCATCCGTCATCCCCAATTTCACAAAACTGTCCCATGCTCTTGCGAATCCCGGACGTCTTAATGTACCTCTGTATAATGTACTGGCATCTTCGAGATTATAAGCTTTGCGGTATTTTAAACTATCTCTATTTGCTAGACCTTCGAATCGTCCATAACCTTCAACATTCATAACTTCGGTACGGCGAAAAACCATGTGTGTGGGTATGTATTTATACTTCCCTTCCTGAATGAATTTAACCGCTCCGCCTTGACCGGCGAGAACTACGTTTCTTGGGTTCCAAGTGAATTTATAGCGCCATGGGTTATCACCTTCAGAATCAGGACTCAATAGGCCTCCCGTGAAACTTTCAAATAAGACTATTTCACCACCCTCGCCTCTAATACCATCCAGTAATCGCGCCGCACTCATATGGTCAATACCAGGATCCAGTCCGCATTCGTTTAAGAATACTAAGCCATTTGCTCTTGCCTCATTATCCAAAACTCGCATTTCCGGCGTTAAATAACTGGCAGTTACCAGATGTGCTTTATGCTTTATACATGCCTTTGCTACATTTAGGTGCATATGCGCAGGAACCATTGATATAACTAAATGAGCTTCACTCAGCGCTGCATCTAAAGCAGTATTGTCCGTAATGTCGAGTTCACCTGCCTTGCAACGTGAATTCGTCACGCCCAATCTCTGCCTTGCTGTAGCGGCGTTCCTGTCTAAGACGTTTAAATTCCAATCGTACTCATCAAGTTTTGATTTCAAATACGGAACTAAACTCTGTGTGCTTAATCCAGCACCGATAAGTATGATTTGCTTTGTCATTTTTTCATTTTGAAGATGTTTTAAAAATAACAATAGTTATGATAAGGTTATAATAATAACAGCAAGAAGTTGCCTTGAAGGACGTATTTTTAATACATGAAATATCTTATTGCATTTTTCGGCGCAAGTGCTGTACTATTAGGGGCTTTAGGCGCACACACTTTAGCACCATACATGGAGGCTTCTGCCTTGAGCTCTTTTAAAACCGGTGTTCTATACCAATTGGTCCATACTGTAGCACTTTTGGCTTCATCAAAAAGTACTTTTCCTATTTGGGCACGCTACAGTTGGTGCCTTGGCATTGTACTTTTCAGCTTTAGTATTTATTTACTTTCTACAGATGAGTTATTAGNACTTGATCTTAGTTTTTTAGGTCCCATTACACCTTTAGGGGGACTCGCTTTCGTCGCTGGCTGGGTCGGAATGGCATTCCATAATCGTCTTTAAATCAGATTTTTGAGAGTAAAATATGGATTAGAGGGCTAATTTTTGACAATTCGGAGGGCTCAATTCAATAGCATTTCTACTTTTGTAGTACCTATTATAGAACCAACCACTTATTGTTATGAACCACCAGGAACACCTAAGCTCCTTGAGCATAGGGCCTAAGACTCTTTTTAGCAACCTTGACCCGGATGCATTAGAGCAACACAGTCTTTCAAAAAACATGGCTGTGCGCACAGTTCACGGAGCCATTGCGCTGAATACCGGAAAATTTACTGGACGATCCCCTGAAGATCGCTTTATTGTTAAAGATTCATTGACAGCCGATGCTGTATGGTGGGGTCCTATAAATAAGCCTTTTGACGCTGGTAAATTTCAACAGCTCAAGAAAAAAATGTGTTCTTACCTTGACGAAAAAGACGTCTATGTAAGAGATGCTTTCGCTGGCGCCCATCCTGAATACCGTATAAATGTTCGAGTAATCAATGAATATCCATGGTCAAATCAGTTCGCATACAATATGTTCCTGCGTCCGTCCAAAGAGGAATTGGGACAATTCAAACACGAATGGACCATTATCAATGCACCAGGATTTTTAGCCGATCCTGAATTCGATGGTACGCGTCGAGAAAACTTCGCAATACTAGATTTTACGGATAAAACCATTTTAATAGGTGGTACAGGATATACAGGTGAGATTAAGAAAGGTATTTTCAGTGCATTGAACTTCATTCTTCCTTTTGAAAGAGATGTTTTGAGCATGCATTGTTCAGCTAATGTGGGAAAAGATGGAGATACTGCGATATTCTTCGGTCTATCGGGCACGGGTAAAACTACACTTAGTGCTGACCCTGTACGTAAGTTGATCGGTGATGATGAACACGGATGGTGCAGTGACGATACCATCTTTAATTTTGAAGGGGGCTGTTATGCAAAAGTGATTGACTTAAGTCCTGAAAAAGAACCTGATATCTTCAATGCCATAAAGCCACACGCTATTCTAGAAAATGTGATTCTTAACGCAGACGGTAGTGTCAATTTTGCAGATACATCCATTACTCAAAATACGCGTGTGAGTTATCCAATAGATCACATCGAAGGTATTCAGCCCGGTTCTTTGGCAGGCAACCCTAAGAATATCTTCTTTCTTACGGCAGATGCATACGGTGTGCTCCCTCCTATTTCGAAATTAACACCAGCCCAAGCGGCATATCATTTCATTAGTGGGTATACCGCAAAGGTTGCCGGCACTGAAGAAGGCGTTACAGAACCTAAAGCCGTTTTTTCAGCATGTTTTGGAGCCCCATTTATGCCGTTGCACCCAACAGCCTATGCAGATATGTTGGCTGAAAAAATGAAAGCTGCAGATACTAATGTATGGTTAGTCAATACAGGATGGTCCGGTGGAGCATATGGAGTGGGAAAACGGATGAAATTAAGTTATACGCGAGCTATGATTACAGCGGCAATGGATGGTCATCTTGATGCTGTTAATTATACCGAACATTCAGTGTTTGGATTAGCTATGCCGTCTTCTGTCCCGGGAGTTCCTTCAGATTTATTGAATCCAGTGTCTACGTGGAAATCCGAAGAAGAATATGATAAAACCGCTTTAGTTTTAGCGCACAAGTTCATTGCTAATTTTAAAGAATTCGCTGATCAAGCCAGCGACGAAGTACGCTCTGCTGCGCCTAGAGTGTATTCGAATGCACGTTAGTGCAGTGTTTGAATTGATGTGTGTGTAAAAGAGTGGCTTAACGGCCGCTCTTTTCGTTTCTATGAAGGGGATTGCGTGGATATCAACATAGCGCGGTTAAAAACTTCACGGAAGGATGATCTCTGAGGCACATCTATACTGCTCGTAAAGAGTATTTTAAGGGAACTAATCTATGAAATCTATATGGCTGCTAAAATCAAAGCACAAAAACCACGTAAGATCTTCGTTCTTGATACTTCCGTAATTCTTTACGACCACAATGCGATTCATTGTTTTGACGAACACGATGTGGTTTTACCCATATCAGTCCTAGAAGAATTGGACGAATTCAAAAAAGGACACGATTCGAAGAATTATGAAGCACGTGAATTCATTAGAACGCTTGATAAAATAACTGAAGGCAAAGATTTTACGAATTGGATCCCGTTAAATGGAGAAGAAACTGGTTCCATCAAGGTTATTATGGATACCAGTAGAACTGGCGTTGATGCTGAACGAGTTTTAGGCCGAAAGATGGATCATAAAATCATCAATGCCGCCCTGAATATTCGGGAGGAAGCTCCGGATCGAAAAACAATTCTGGTGACAAAGGATATCAATCTTCGATTAAAAGCAAAAGCACTTGATCTAGCATCTGAGGATTACTTAACGGGAAAAGTAAAAGATGTTGACTCCTTATTTCGTGGAAAAGCTACGGTCGAAAATTTCAGCGCAACA
The DNA here is from genome assembly GCA_002685435.1 of Cryomorphaceae bacterium. Next base: position 6,359 of record NYXD01000010.1, read on the forward strand.
ACGTTGGGGAAATTATACGAGAAAAAGGCCCTCGATATTGACATCGTCCTAGAAGAAAATCCGGAATTCAGTCCCTTCCCGAATACGTTTTATATTCTTAAGAGTGATAATAGCAGTGGCCTCGCTTTCTATAATGTGGCGAATCAAACTTTAGACCACGTAGAGAAGCGAAGCGTTTATGGCATAAAACCTAGAAATGCAGAACAAGCTTTTGCTATTCATGCAGTCCTTAATCCGGATATCAAATTAGTTAGTTTGACGGGAGTCGCAGGTACCGGAAAAACATTAATTGCATTGGCTGCATCGCTTGAGCAGCGTCGTGATTTTAAGCAGGTTTATCTCGCACGCCCGATCGTGCCCTTATCTAATAAGGATCTCGGATATCTTCCAGGTGATGCAAAAGAGAAGATTAACCCTTATATGCAACCCCTTTGGGATAATCTGAAGTTAATAAAAAATACCTTTAGTGATCGCGACAAGGAATACAAGCAATTGGACGAGATGGTAGAAAAAGAAAAAATTGTCATCACCCCTCTAGCTTACATTCGTGGAAGATCGCTTGCGAACATCATTTTCATTGTTGATGAAAGTCAAAACCTCACACCACACGAAGTAAAAACGATTATNACTCGNGCCGGCGACGGTNCAAAATTCATNTTTACNGGGGACGTCAAACAAATNGACTCTCCTTATCTAGACGAGCAAAGTAANGGGTTAAGCTATTTAATTGATCGCGTAAAAGGTCATGATATGTANGCGCACATCACATTAGAAAAAGGTGAGCGTTCGGCNTTNGCAAATTTGGCAAACGATTTGCTATAGNATTNATGNANCTAAAAATNACCAACCATGCCAAAANCCATTCTTTACACTGCAGTAACTCTTGACGGTTACATTGCCGATACCAANGGTGGAATTGATTTCNTAGACCACCCATTATTTCGTCTTCCNGATGAAGACTATGGATACAACTCCTTCTACGAAGGCATTGATGCGGTTATCATGGGACACAACACCTTTGAAAAGATCAAATCATTCGAAGGNTCCTACCCCTATTCCGATAAGCATTCGGTTATACTCAGCAGTAACGAAACGTTGGCTGATGGATTCTCTGAGGGAGTTGAAGTGTGTAATTATCCTGCTGAGGTTGCATTGACTAACTTAATATCAAGGTTTGAAGCCATATGGATCGTTGGCGGAGGAGCAACAAACGCCAAACTACATCAAGCAGGGCTCATCGACGAAATGATTCTAACCTACATCCCAACCACATTGGGAGCTGGGATTCCTTTATTTAGATCGAATGAAAGCATGTCCAATTGGAAAAATATCGCGACTAAAACCTATCCTAACGGATTGGTTCAAATACATTTGGCCAAAGCTTGATCAAGGGATTTTTTCAGTGTTTCTAAAGAACCTGAATTATCAATGAGTATTGCACCGCTATCGCGACGTTCAACGTCTGAAAGTTGATGATCGAACCGAGCTTGAATCTCTTCATTAGTCCAATCCGGATTGCGTTGTTTTACGCGCTGAAAACGAGTATTTGCTGGACAATCAACGAGTAACACGGTCGTACAACTGTTATCTCCTGTTTCGAGGGTAAGTGCACTTTCTTTAAATACTACAGTNCCAACGGCTTGCTCGAGCCAGAGNTCAAAATCTACCCTCACGGCAGGATGCACAATGGCTTCTAAAGCACTCTTCTTTTCTGAGTGCATGAAGATTTGCTCAGAGAGAAATTGCCTGTTTAATGCGCCATTNTTTAGATAGGCAGACAATCCNAAAAGATGTTCGATTTGACCACGTATAGGTTCTTCAAGCATTAGTTCTTTAGCCCGAGTATCACTGTTATAAACGGCAAAACCAGCTTCCAAAAGAAGACGCCCGACAGTGCTTTTACCGGACCCCATTCCGCCCGTTATGCAAACAATTTTTTTCATTATNGTGAATGTACCAAAATCTTTGGGCTATAGGACAATACTGTTACTAGTGGACTTTTCGAATCCACATCTAAACCTACGCCTTCTTCAACCGCATGAAGGGCGACATTCACATATTGTTCCCATTCTCCTACCTTAAGCATTGTGAATGGTCCGCTTAGCCATACTACCACATCGTGTTTACGACCGTCCCATTCAAGCGCTGTAGTAAATCTATTCTCTACCCATAAATCAGAATGTGCTGTGATCACTGTCTTGTTTGCAGATTGCGTTAGTCGAGTTCCGAACTCCTGTAGTCTAATATTTTCTCTTTTACGACCTTTCCATGCTGTTTGTGGGACATCTAATCCTATTGAACCAGTGGGAATAGCCCATTTCGGACCTGTGATTTCAATTTCTGTAGGTGAAATTGTTGGGGGTGAGATCCATCTGTAACCTTCCGGCAACTTAATACTTTGTACCTCAAAATTTATAGGTAGACTTTTAGTAACCAATGCTGAGGTTGAAAAATAAAAGGTATCGGATTTTGCAGAAAAACTAAAATCATAATCTCCACCGAATCGTTCGACAAGAATTCTTTCAACATCATCGGGTAGCAAGAAGAGTCCTGTTCTATTTGCACGAACAGAGTTCTTGGCTGAAAACGGCAACTCGAGGCCGTTAAACTGCCGCATGAAAAGCGCACTAAGCCCTTGCGAACGTACCGTAACCTGTGTGGTTAATGTGCTGTCTTGCATCCAGTAAGAGTTAACTACGGAAGCATCNGCAGTAAAATTCATGGTATACTGCCGCTCGATCGTTGTCGCAGACACTGTCATGACGAACCATATCAAAGCGGCAAATACTAAGAATAGTAATGCTTCTATACGGATATGTTGCAGCAGTTTACGCATAAAAAAACCGGCTTAAGCCGGTTTCTAAATTACTTCTCAGCTGTGGAATACTGTGCACTTAGCTCCTTGCTTATTGCACTTTTTTCCAATTTTAACCTGCTGTTTTCAGATTCCAGTATGATATAGTTCTCGGCAACTTCAAGGACTTTACCATGAATTCCGCTCGTGGTCACTACGCGGCTACCTTTTTTTACTTCAGTTCTAAATTTTTTCTCTTCTTTCTGTCTCTTCATTTGTGGTCGGAAAAAGAAAAGATACATGACCGAAACGATCATAATCAATGGCAAGAAACCGAATAGTTCATTGCCCGCGGCTGATTGTAAGAATAGAGTCATCATTTGTTTTCGCTAGATAATACGGTTGATGTAATATTTAAAACCTTAGTCTGTGGGACTGCATTTGTGGTCAATGTGACGCGTTTGTCTTGTCTTCCGGCACGACCTTTACTATTAAAGCTCACTTTAATTACACCAGTTTCCCCTGGTGCGATAGGATTGCGTGGCCAGTCAGGCACAGTACAGCCGCAAGAACCTTGGGCATTTGAAATAATTAATGGCCCGTCTCCTTCATTTTTAAAGGTAAACGTATGCTCCGCAACTATGCCCTCTTGAATTTCGCCAAAATCATGAAAGTCCGATTCAAAAGCGATAGTGGGTAAAGCCTCCATCATAGACTCTTCAGAGGAAACCTCATTAGAAGATTCAATTCTACTTGTAGCGTCATTACAAGAAGTGGCAAAAAACAATACCGATACTAGGAGTACAACTTTTTTCATATTTATTCATTTATTATTCAATCATTCCACGGCCGACTTTGTTGATCAAGCCTTCCTCGCGCAAATTAGCAACGATTTTATCAAGTACGCCATTGATGAACGAAGAACTTTTCGGCGTGCTGTATTCTTTCGCTAAATCTAGACACTCATTTAGACTTACCTTCACTGGTATTTCATCAAAACCGCGCCATTCTGCAATACAGACTTTCATCAGCAATACATCCATTTTTGCGATTCGATCACTTTCCCAGTTTTTACTTTTTTCTTCTATTCGACGGATGCTATCGCCGTTAAATTCGAAGTATTTGCGAATGAGTAGTGGCCCAAATAAAGCATCACTTTCATCTTTAAATAGCTTTGGTATAATGAGTGCCTTATCTTCTTCTTTCCAGCTTGAAAGCACTTTAGCTGTCATCATCTGAGCTGCGTCTAAATCATCGCTCCATTGGGCATGTTGATCTTCGTAGAGGTCATGAATGAACTCATTCTCCGCAATATGTTGCTGGTATATTTCACGTAAGAACCGCTTATCACCGGCATGCGTAGGCGTTTGAGTCAGAAACTCCTCGTACCGCTCAGAAGCATAGATAGTTTCCCATAAATTCCGAAAATGATGCGCGTAATTGGACCAATTCACGTGAGAACCTTCGATTAATGCTGAAAGAGCACTACTCTGTTCACATTTTGCAAAAAAGGATATACTTGTAAAACGCTCGATGCGGTCTAATGCGGTTTGGTCCCGTGCAGAGCGTTGTTCGATACGCTCATAATGTGCTTGGGCTTCTTTATTTAAACGTAAAAAGGCACTAATATCCCATGCGAAGAGATCGTGAACTTCGTCAAGGGATTTATCCAAGTTACGCAAAAGCACTGCTGCACCCATATCTAAATCAGTAGATTGGGCATATAGGTGGTGCATCACCTTAATTCTGATGTGACGTCTAGTTATCATATGCGGTATAAGATTGTATACGGATGCTTCTTTTCGAGAACCGAATNCACTAAAGAGGTGTTATTTTTGNCAAACCGCATGCAAAGGACTTTTTATCTNCGGCAAATATACAGCGGTACAGACGCTCTTCAACCTATGAATGCATTAAAAAAACTAAACCCCTATTTTCTGAAGCACAAATGGCTATTGCTTACTGGCGGGGCCTTTGTAATTGTATCGGTGGTTTTTAAGCTTTTTCCGGCGCTCATGATTCGAAACAGTTTCGATACCATCGCACGCGTTATCGAAGAGTATAAGGACAGTGCGGTTAAAGACGAAGCGGTTCGGTGGGAACTGATTCGTTACGGCTTATTAATAATAGCTTCCGCAATGCTTCAAGGCATTTTTATGTACTTCATGCGGCAAACTATTATTGTCATGTCCCGTCACATTGAATACGATCTAAAAAATGTTGTTTTTGACCACTACCAGCGACTTACGCAACGCTTTTTTAAAAAGAATAATACCGGAGATTTAATGAATCGAATTTCCGAAGATGTTAGTAAGGTTCGAATGTATGTAGGACCAGCGATCATGTATACCCTCAACACCGGCTTTACTATAATTATAGTCATTTCGATCATGATTAGCGTGAGTCCTAAATTGACTTTATTAACGCTCGTACCACTGCCCTTTTTAGCTTACTTAATTTATCGCGTTGCCAATTTAATTCAAGAACGATCGCACGCAGTACAAGCGCAACTGTCTAATCTCAGTACCTTCGCGCAAGAGTCTTTCTCCGGTACGCGTGTGATAAAATCATATCACAGAACCCCGTGGTTCTTCAAGAAATTCAAAGAACAAGCCTTAGCATATAGAAGTGCTAATGAACGATTATTTCGCGTAAACGCAGTGTTTCAGCCCTTAATGATTTTCATGGTTGGACTGAGTACCTTGATCACCATTTTCGTGGGAGGTAAACTATATATGGCTGGAGAAGTTAGCGCCGGGAATATCACTGAATTCATTTATTACGTGAATTTGCTGACTTGGCCCATTGCATCCATCGGATGGGTAACTGCTCTCGTACAAAGTGCATCAGCTTCAATGGAGCGGCTTGACGAATTTTTGAATGAAACGCCCGACTTTGAAGGTGGCCAATTCAATCCAACGGTATTCCAAGGTCATATTGTATTTGACAAGGTTTCCTTCACGTATCCCAACAGCGGTGTACNGGCATTAAAAGAAGTCAGCTTTGAGCTTAAGTCGGGACAAAGCATAGGCGTTTTAGGCAAGACAGGATCNGGGAAAAGCACCATCGCGGCATTGATTGTACGTCAGTATGATCCAACCTCAGGATCCATTTCTATTGATGGTGTAGATTTAAAAGAATGGAATNTACCGGCNTTAAAAGCNCACCTTGGCTGGGTNCCNCAAGAAGCATTTTTATTCAGCGANACTATCGCCAATAACATTGCCTTCGGGATGGACGATACGGAATTAAATGAAGTCGTTACTGCTGCACAATCTGCGGGTGTACATGATAATATTATTGAATTTCCTAAGGGTTACGAAACGCGTGTAGGTGAACGCGGTGTGACGCTATCAGGCGGCCAAAAACAACGGGTGAGTATTGCTAGGGCGTTAATTAAGAAGCCGGAAATCATGATATTTGATGATTGCTTGAGCGCTGTAGATACTGAAACGGAAGAAATTATCTTAAAGAATATTAAGGCGGCTACGCAAGATGTTTCCTCGTTAATTATTGCGCATAGAATTTCCTCTGTAAAACATTGCGATCAAATCGTATGTCTTGAAGATGGACTTGTTATTGAACGAGGCACCGCCGAAGAACTAGAACAAGCCGGTGGTCATTTTGCCGAATTGGTCGCCTTGCAATTGGACCCCTCCATAGAAGAAAATTAAGAACAATCTGTTCATTACTTTTTTAGCATTTCGCAATGGGTTCGCTTACATTTGAAGTACAATGTAACGCACCAGATATGTCACGAGTAATAGCCATTGCCAATCAAAAAGGCGGTGTGGGGAAAACCACAACCGCGGTGAATCTTAGCGCCGCTTTAGGCGCACTAGAAAAAAATGTTTTGTTGATTGATGCTGATCCTCAGGCGAATGCAACAAGCGGCTTGGGCTTACAGCCTGAGGAGGCTGGTGAAGGGACGTACGAACTGATTGAAGGTGCTAAAAAGGCGGAAGATTTGGTACAAGCTACCAGTACACCTGGGGTATCGATTATTCCAGCACATCTAGATCTTGTTGCTGTGGAGTTGGAAATTATTGATCAGCCGAAGCGAGAGTTTTTCTTAGCGAAAGCATTAAAAGATATAAGAAACACATTCGACTACATTATTATCGACTGTGCTCCTTCTTTGGGGTTGATAACATTAAATGCGCTCACTGCATCTGATGCCGTTTTAGTTCCTATTCAGTGCGAATACTATGCATTGGAAGGATTAGGAAAATTGCTCAATACGATCAAAAAAGTACAAGAATTACACAACGAAAACCTTGATGTAGAAGGATTATTACTCACCATGTTTGACGGTCGATTGAGACTTTCGAATCAGGTTGCGGATGAAGTGCGCAGTCATTTTGAAGGTCTGGTGTTTGAGACGGTAATCCACAGGAATGTCAAACTGAGTGAAGCGCCGAGCCATGGAGAGAACATTATTGCTTACGATGCAGGAAGTAAAGGCGCAGAGAATTATCTTACTTTAGCACAGGAGTTAATCGCAAAAGCAAGCTAGAACATGGCAAAAAGAGCAATGGGAAAAGGTTTGTCTGCCATTTTAGGCGACGAAGCTGCAAAGGTGAATAAAGTTACGGACCGTGGGGCTGAAAAGCTCGTAGGATCTGTTGCAATGATTCCTTTGAGCAGTATCACTACAAACCCATTTCAACCCCGCTCGAATTTTGATAATGATGCTTTAGTCGAACTCGCTCAGAGTATCAGTGAAGTGGGGATCATTCAACCCATTACCGTTCGCAAGAATGGGATGCAGTTCGAACTCATCAGTGGTGAACGTAGATTTCGGGCATCTCAAATTGCCGGTCTAGAAGAAATTCCTGCATATGTTCGATTGGCTGACGATCGACACATGTTGGAGTTGGCCATTGTAGAGAATTTGCAACGCGAAGATTTAGACCCCATAGAAATGGCCTATTCATGCAAGCGTATGATGGATGAATTGGGTCTAACCCAAGAGGAGGTTGCAAGCAGACTTGGGAAGGGTCGTTCAACCATCACGAATTTTTTACGCCTGTTAAAATTACCAGCAATCATTCAGGCCGAACTTCGGGATTTAAATAGAAATGAAAGTCACGACGAAAATGCCAATGGAGCTTCAACCGTAGTCTTTACGATGGGTCACGCACGTGCCCTACTTAATTTACCCGGTGAAAACGAACAGATTGAGCTGTACAAACGCATCTTAAAGAATGGACTAAGCGTACGTCGAACGGAGGCCTTCGCAAAAGAGGTAAAACAGCCTAAGGAGAAACCACCGAAACAAAAGCAATCAGGCGTTGTCGACTTAGAGTCACAGCTTGGTGGATATTTCGAGGCACCTGTTGCCATTCAACTCAACGAAAAGGGTAAAGGGAAAATTCAAATTTCTTTTGGTTCCGATGAGGATCTACAGCGTATAATTTCAAAGCTCAATGATTAAAACGACGCTCATAGCGTTGTTTATCTTCTTCTCTGTTGGTTCTGCTGCACAGGCAAAGGATACTTTAGTGCATAGTCATAGTGTCGCTGCTGCACATAATATTAAATTGGCCACCACCCTAGCTTTACTTCCTGGAGCAGGCCAGATTTATAATAAGAAGTATTGGAAAGCGCCATTAGTTTGGGGTGCTCTGGGTGGAGTCACCTATTACTACGTCGACTTGACTAAAGATTTTAACAATTACGAATCCGTCCTTCAGCTTATTATTGATGAGCCGTCATTACAGACCAGGACGGAATTAGAAACTTTTGCGCCAGAGTTGTTTGATGTTTTACCTGCGCCATTTTACCAAAGTTCAGTAAACGGTGTAGCGCAAGAAGCCATGGGATATATGGAAGCATTGAGAACGCAACGCGAATATGCTTTGTTCGGACTTTTGGGTGTCTATCTATTGAATATTTTAGATGCGAACATAGATGCACATTTGTATGATTTTGACGTAAGTGATGATTTGTCCTTACATCCTTCACTGAATATTAACCCGTTAGCCAATAGGCCGGCAGAATTGGCCCCGGGCTTCACCTTAGTTCTTGAACTTAAATGAATATAGCACTCATAGGTTACGGTAGAATGGGTAAAACCATTGAACGCATCGCAAGAGGTCGAGGGCATGCTATCGTCTACATCAATAATGGTGGTATCCTGGATATAGAACAGGTAAAGTTGGCTGATGTTGCCATTGAATTTACGCAACCCGATGCTGCAGCGGAGAACATTACGAAACTATTAACCGCTGGAATACCGGTCGTCTCCGGCACGACAGGGTGGCTTGAAGCTAAAAATATGGTCGATCAAGTGGCTTTCGCTCAAGAAATTGGTTTTGTATATGCCTCTAATTTTTCGCTCGGTGTAAATTTATTTTTCGCGTTCAATGAAAAATTAGCCAAAATGATGAATCAGTATGAGGATTATCAGCCTCACATTCATGAAATTCACCACAAGGGAAAGAAAGACGAACCTTCCGGTACAGCAATTACTGCCGCGGAAGGTATTTTAAAAGCGTATCCCGCCCTTAAGCGCTGGACGATGGATTTGGAATCGAAAGGACTTACTATCAGCGCGGAACGTATGGACCCATACTTTGGGACGCATGTTGTTTCATACGCTAGTCCTATTGATACGATAGAATTAAAACATGAAGCACACAGCAGAGAAGGCTTTGCTTTGGGTGCGGTGATCGCCGCAGAATGGTTACCCGGTAAGAAAGGCCCGCACAGTATGAAAGATGTTTTAGGCCTCTAATTTTCACAATACACTAACTTATCGTTAGCGAATAATAAAGTAGTTTCCCCGAATGGAATTTATCATTTTCACCTTAGTACAAGCGCTGTGGTTCGGCGTTATTTCTTGGAAGTTTTATGTCGCCGCAGATCGCAAGGCCTGGGAAGCGTTTGTACCTGTTTACAATACCTACGTATTAGTAAAAATAGCCAACCGTCCTAAGTATTGGGTATTGTTGTATTGTATCCCCGTAGTTGGAGTTGTAATGGGTATCATTATGATTTACGAGTTGCTGCACGTGTTTAAGTTTCGTAAAACCTGGCAGACAGCAGCTGTTATGGGTAGTTTAGGAATCTATTTAGGTTATCTGAACTACAAAGAAAAACTCAAATACTGGGGACGCGACGATGCCTATATAAAAAAGAACTTAGGCGAGGGTGTTAACAGCATTTTCTTTGCGATAGTCGTTGCAACGGTTATTCGTTCTACCACATTTGAGGCATATACCATTCCTACGAGTTCGATGGAGAAAAGTCTGATGGTCGGTGATTTCTTGTTTGTCTCTAAAATGCATTATGGCGTTCGTGTACCAATGACTCAGCTCAGTCTTCCTTTAGTACACAATCGTATTCCCTTCCTGGGCACTCCATCCTATGTGAGTTGGCCGCAGATTCCTTATCTGCGTTTACCTGCTTTAGAAAAGGTAAAGGCAGGTGATCCAGTAGTCTTTAACTACCCTATGGATGCCATGCCGGTAGATAAAAAAGAAAACTACGTCAAGCGTTGTGTAGGTACTCCTGGCGATACGTTGACCATCGTGGACCGAACCGTATTTCTAAACGGCAATGCCTTTAAATTTCCGGATAACAGCTATCCGCAATTCCTATATTACATTAAGACCGATGGAACGAGCTTTAATAAAGATTGGCTAAAGAAGAAGTTTGATATCAATTATTTGACTTCGGATGAGCAACGAAAGTATCCAACGGATCAAGATGTTTATCAACGTAGTCAAAATGAATACATCATGTTCCTTCAAGAGCGTCATGTGGAAGCCATAAAATCATTACCAGCTGTTAAATCCCTTTGGCCGATCAGTGCTGAACGACCTGGCACGGCTGTAGACAGTACTTTGCCCCCGGGACTTGCACAAATACAAGCCGGTCAAGCAGAGGAAATTTTATTTCCCAACCCAGACACTGGACATGGTGAACGTCCTTACAATGATACTTGGGACAACTTTGGGCCTATCTACATTCCACAAGCAGGTGCGACCATTGAATTAACCGAGAAGAACCTGCATAGTTACAGACGTGTAATCGCAGAGTACGAAGGACACGATCTGAAAATCACTAAAGACCGAAAGGTCTATATCGATGGTAATGAGTCAACTACGTATACGTTTGAGAAAGACTATTACTGGATGATGGGAGACAACAGGCACAATTCATTAGACAGTCGTAAATGGGGTTACGTTCCTTCTGATCACATCGTAGGAAAACCTGTATTTATTTGGATGAGCTATGATAAGCATGGTGAAGGACTTTCGAAGATTCGAACCGATCGTGTATTCACTCTCGTGAATGCAAATGGCGAGCGTACCAGCTATTTCTGGTATTTCGTTGCCTTTGTTGTGCTCTATCAAATTGTTGTTTCGGTTCGAAGAAAGCGTAAATCTGCTTAATGCACGTTCTGCTTAGCACAGCCTACTTCCCTCCTATTGAATGGATGGCTTATGCCGTTCAATCTAACGGCGTTGTGCTTGAGGCAAATGAGCATTTCCTGAAACAGTCGTATCGATCGCGCACTCATATTGCTGGACCCAACGGTGTGCAAAAACTAAGTGTACCTGTAGAGCGCAAATCGCAAGTCATCAAAGATGTTCCCATTAGCTACAGCGAAAATTGGGTTAAAGATCATAGTAAGGCCATTGAAAGTGCTTATGCAAATGCACCTTACTTTGAGGTGCTTTACCCAGATGTAAAGACACTTTTAAACCAACGCTTCGAAACACTTTGGGAATTAAATGCAGCAAGTATCGCATTGTTTTCACAGTGGCTTGAATTAGACCTGCTGAAGCGAGAAACTTCAGAAT
>NYXD01000011.1 GCA_002685435.1 Cryomorphaceae bacterium
TGGCCTTGTTTAGCGGTCATAGAGTTTGTTGAACAGGATATAAACGTAAGTTAAAACCTTCAGTCGGAATTTGCCTTACCTTTATACCAAGAATTAATATAAAACCTACTAGATATGGCTTTTGAATTACCTGAATTAGGCTATGCATACGATGCTCTCGAGCCGCACATGGATGCGCGCACGATGGAGATTCATCACAGCAAGCACCACGCAGGCTATACTGCAAAACTAAATGCGGCCGTTGCTGGCACGGATATGGAGGGCAAGTCCATTGAAGAATTGCTTGCAGACCATTCTGACCATGCGGCAATACGCAACAACGGCGGTGGTTATTACAACCATTGTTTATTTTGGGAAGTAATGAGCCCGTCTGGTGGCGGCGCGCCAACTGGCGAATTAGCAGCAGCCATTGACACTGCTTTTGGCTCACTGGATGGATTAAAAGAAAAATTTAACGCGGCAGCAGCGACACGCTTCGGTTCAGGATGGGCCTGGTTGTGTGTGAATAACGGAACGTTAGAAGTTTGTTCTTCTGCAAATCAGGACAACACATTGATGCCAGGCGTTGGTTGTGGTGGCCACCCGATCATGGGTCTAGATGTGTGGGAGCATGCGTACTACCTCAACTACCAAAACCGTCGTCCAGATTACATCAATGCATTTTGGAATGTGGTAAACTGGGAGGCAGTTGCAGCAAAATACGCAGCAGCGAAATAATCCGACTTATCAAATAAAAACAGAGACCTCGGGCAAACGCTCGGGGTTTTTTTATGCCAAGACTTAAATGGCGTCGTCTATTTTTTCTACGGCTTTTCTTACGTCAAAGTAGAAACGGGCGCCGATGGCAAAATTGGTTACCAAACTAGGCTCAGGAAGGACAGCGACACCTGGCGCAAATTCGAAGAATACATCAACAGGAAGATGAGCGGCTTCATAGGCCACTCCAAGAGGCACACGAGCATAGAGTTGGTTGCCGGCATCGTTGTAGCTCTTTAGATGAATACCTCCACCGTAGTAAAACGGGATACGCCCTTTTTCCGCAGTGATAATATCATAGTTATGGAGTAAATAATCGGCTCCAATATTAATTCCCTCTTGCCCTGAAACTGCACTGTAACCTAGGGTGTACTGAAAGGCCTCATTGTTATTATTGAACTTCTTAATGCTGAAGCCGCTCGGCTCCCCTAGCGCGAGCCCAATACCGTAATGGCCTTTATAATCTTGCGCGGCCGCAGTAAAGGCCGTTGCAAAAACTACAAGTAGAAGTGTTTTTTTCATTTTCTTGGAGTATAACTGTCTAGGGTTAAATGCATGCCGTCCCATTTAGCAAACGTGTTTAAACGAATCCAATCGCCGAGGACAATGTATTTGCTGTCAATTTTGGTGCCATCCTTCGCTGCGTGGGTTTGAAGTACCAATTCTTTATCATGATGTCGATGCCCATAAATAAAGTAATCGAACCATTCCCGGTCAAGGACGGTTTTGCTGTGGATCAATTGACGCTCTTTTTCTCCTTTGAATGCATGATCGTCATCGCTTTGGCTGTTGCGCGATGTCCGTGACATGCGCGCGGCGAACCCTACTCCAAAATTTGGATGCAAGCGTTTGTAGGCCCAAATCGCAATAGGGTTTGTAAAGAGCTTTTTTAACGCTTTGTATTTGCGATCGCCAGGACCTATGCCGTCCCCGTGCGCGAGGTAAAAAGAGGTTTTGCCGTCGTTTGGCGACCATTTTATCGGTCCGTGATGAACGGTTGCGCCCAGCTCTTCCTCCAGATAGTTTCCCATCCATAGGTCGTGATTCCCGACGAAGATATCGAGCGTAAGACCCGCATCAACCATGAGCGCTAACTGTCCTAACACACGGGTATGGCCTCGTGGNACGACGTGTTTGTATTCGAACCAGTAGTCAAACAAATCTCCAACAATAAAGAGCTGTTTACAGTCCTTTTCAATGTGTTTTAAAAAGGACACTAGGGTACGCTCGCGCTCTTGACTTTCGCGTAGCGAAGGCGCTCCTAAATGGATATCTGATATGAAATAGGTATGCGTTTTCACGGTCGCTAAGGTAAGTTATTTATAGTATTCCCGCGTTTACTGTAGTTCACGTATAAATATTTTTTAGCTTTGCCTAAAATAAAAGATAGCCATAGTGAAAACCCACACGGAAAGTGAAGAAAACTACATTAAGGCGCTCTACCATCTGGGCGGGGACCAGCCCGTTAGCAACGGAGACCTTGCACAGCGTATAGGTGCGAAAGGCTCCTCTGTAACCCAAGCGGTGAAGCGGCTGGGGCAAAAAGACCTGGTGAACGTTGTTCCGTATAAGGGAGTACAGCTTACCCCACAAGGCATACGTTTGGCAAAATCCATTTTACGCAAACACCGTTTATGGGAGACCTTTTTAGTGGATAAACTGGGATTTGGTTGGAACGAAGTGCATCCACTCGCAGAGCAATTAGAGCACATTCAGAGTGAGGAACTGGTTGATCGACTCTTCAAATTTCTCGGCAGTCCTAAACACGATCCACATGGAGATCCTATTCCGGAACGCGACGGTCAAATGCCGCCGGTATTAGGGCAGCCAATCGGTGCGTTTACCTCCGGAGTCGAGATTCGAATCGTTCGGGTGGAAGATGCGGGATCAGAATTCTTCGATCAACTGGACACCATGAATATCAACTTAGGCAATACATATAAAATCCGTGCAATATCAGCGTTTGACTCCAGTGTCGAGCTGGACTCATCTACAGGCTCTTTTTGGCTTAGTCAGAGCATGTGCGCAAACATTTACGCCATACAATCGTGAGAAAAATAGTAGTAATAGCACTAGCAGCAATGACCTTTGGATGCGCTCAGGAACCTTCTATAGAGGTATTATGCACAACTTCAGTTGTGGCAGATGCCGCGAGACAATTGCTCCCCGACGACATTGCCGTAGAAGCGCTTATGCAATCGAACATTGACCCCCACAGCTACAAGCCCGTGGAGAGTGATGTAGCGAAGCTCAGTAACGCAGGCTTGATCCTGCACAACGGTCTTCACCTTGAAGGAAAGATGACCGATATTTTAGAAAAATTAGGGAAACAAAAACCGGTTCACGCGATGAGCAGTGCCTTAAGAAATCACGAGCTTATCGAGGTAGGGCCAAATACTTACGACCCGCACATTTGGTTCGACCTTAGGCTTTGGGAACGTTGTGTAAGCGAACTCTCTTTTTTCCTGATCGATCAGTTTCCAGAGCACACTGAAGCTATTGAAGAAAATGCGATGAAATACTTCGAGGCATTGCTTACTGCACATAATGAAATGATCTTAGCAATCAATGTGGTGCCCGATTCTATGCGTGCTATGGTTACCGCACATGATGCTTTTTCTTATTTCGGCCGTGCCTATGGCATAGAAGTCCATGGCTTGCAGGGAGTCAGTACCGCTGCGGAATTTGGAATTAAAGACATGACAGAATCTGCCCAATTCATATTAGACCGCAGCCTTTCTACCGTTTTTATTGAAACCTCTGTAAACGCAAAAAGTATCGAAGCACTTCAAGAAGCAGTGGCGCAAAAAGGTGGCGAGGTACGCATTGGAGAGGCACTATACAGTGATGCATTAGGCGAAAAAGGCACGCCGGAAGCCACTTTGATTGGCGCCTTTAAGCACAATACCACACAGCTATTAAAATCATTCGACTAATGGAAAAGAGCATTGAAGTACACAACCTTACAGTCAGCTACCACAGCAAACCTGTGCTTTGGGATGTTGATTTTGAATTGCCTAAGGGCAAGATTATAGGCGTCGTGGGACCAAATGGTTCTGGAAAAACGACCATGCTCAAAACCGTCATGGGGTTGATGAAGCCCGACAGCGGCTACACTGAAATATTTGGCCAACCCTTAGATGAAGTCCGTGAACGTGTGAGCTACGTGCCACAGCGCGAAAGCGTGGATTGGGACTTTCCGGCGGACGTAATGGACGTGGTGTTAATGGGGCGATACCGCAAAAATAACTTGTTCAAGCGCATCACAAAAGAAGACCGCAGAATAGCGACGGAAGCGTTAGAAAAAGTGAACCTTTTAGAATTTGCGGACCGACAAATCTCCCAGCTTTCAGGAGGCCAGCAACAGCGTGTGTTTATTGCGCGGTCGCTAGCACAACAGGCGGATATTTACTTAATGGACGAGCCGTTCGTTGGGGTTGATGCCGCGACAGAGGATGCCATTTTAAAGCTGCTTCGCGACATGAAAAACGAGGGCAAAACGGTGGTCATTGTGCACCACGATCTGCAGACGGCTAATGAATATTTTGACTGGATTGTATTGCTAAATACTCGTTTAGTAGCGGCCGGTCCTAAAGAGGAGGTCTTTACGAAAGAACTATTGCAGGAGGCATACGGTGGAAGATTAACAGTCCTCTCAAAATTAGGGGACCTTATTTCAGATACAGAATTTCCGCTTCGTGAACCGGACTTTAAAGAAGACCAACCGAAAGATTAATGTTTGATCCCGTTTTCATAAAAGTACTTATTGGTACCCTACTGTTGGCGGCTTCATCGTCCGTGGTGGGTGTTTTCAGCTTTTTAAAGGGAGAGAGCTTAGTGGGAGATGCCATTGCGCATGCGCTGCTCCCGGGAGTCGTCCTTGCATTCATACTCGGGGACGGGCGAAACCCGTTGTTTCTCATTTTTGGCGCGTTAGTGGCAGGACTTATTGCCCATTATGGAATTAGTTATTTAGAACAGCGCACAAAACTAAAAGGGGATACAGCCATCAGTCTAGTGCTTTCAACATTTTTCGGTTTCGGTATCATGTTGCTTTCTGCGGTCCAGCGCACGGGAGAGGGTCAACAGGCAGGGCTGGAACGTTTTCTATTAGGGAAAGCGGCGTCCATTACGTTGTCGGATTTATACATTTTTGCAGCTCTGGCCTTGATATTACTCGTAAGTGTTGCGCTTTTCTTCAAGGGGTTTCAATTGATGACGTTTAATGAAGATTTTGCCGCGGCCATCGGTCTTCCCATTCATTTAATACGATTCGTATTTACCATACTTACGGTTTTAGCGATTACCGTGGGAATTCAATCCGTGGGAGTCGTTTTAATGGCGGCACTTTTAATTACACCGGCAGCAGCAGCACGTTCCTGGACCTCCTCATTACGTTTGATGCTCGTGCTTTCGGCTATTTTTGCCGCGACCGCGGCGGTGCTTGGAACTATTGTTAGCGCGAGCCTACCAAAAATGCCAACTGGACCATGGATTGTACTTGCTTTGGGCGGTATCGCGTTTATATCCCTCTTTATCGCCCCTGAAAACGGATGGCTTTCTCGCAGAAAACGGGCAAGAGGAAACCAATTAAAAACCCAGCGTGAAAACTTATTGAAACTGCTCTATGGCGCCGAAGAAAAAGAGGGTCATACCGTCGCAATGACCCCTGAAACCATAGTTGGGATAAGACGCCAGCATCTTGAGGGGTTACGTAAGACGCTTCGTTCTCTGAAAAAAGAATACTTATTGGTGGAGCGCGCAGATGGTTTTGCTTTGACGGAAAAAGGCCGTACTGAAGGTCGCCGTGTGGTTCGTTTGCACCGACTGTGGGAGCTATACCTCACAGAGCGTCTCGGCATGGCAGCAGATCATATTCATCCGCAGGCCGAAACCATGGAACACATCATTACCCCTGAAATAGAAGCATTAATAGTTAAAGAATTGGGGAACCCAGAAGTGGATCCTCACCAAAGCCCTATTCCTTATGAAGAAGATTAGTATTGTAGTTTTAATGGCCTCATCGTTTTGGGGCATGGCGCAGGAGCGTCTTGAGATNAATGATAGTGACACAGACGATGTTGTTGAACTTATTGATGTTGTGATAATGCCAGCTATTGCCACCGACCGTCCCGACATTACCGAAAGCGCGCAGATTACCCCAATAGGTTGGTTTCAGTACGAAGGTGGGTACCAGTATTCGCACGCAGAGGAGTCTTTGCCGGGCGGCTCAATAACAGATAGACACCAGTTTGAAGAAGTCCTACGGTTTGGAATCAATCAGCGTTTTGAGGTAAGGGCGGTTGTTAATGCGAATACCGAGCGCATAGACCAACCTTCAACCTGGAATGATCCGATGCGAAGAACCGGTGTAAGCCCGGTAACTTTTGGCTTTAAGTACAACTTAATCAAAGAATCGGATGTATTACCCCAAACGACTTGGCTTAGCCACATCTCAAATTCTTGGGTTTCTGCAGGAGATTATGCCTCCGTTTATCCCGAACAAATCTTCCATGAGCAGCGATTGATGATGGAAAAAGAATTGACGCCACGGCTCGGTATTGCAAGTAATATTGGGATTTCTGGCGGTATGAACGGAACTAATGGCTTCGTGGACGGTGGAATGTTCTCTTTAGCAATCGGGTATGATTTAGGAGATGATTATGGGCTCTATGCAGAATNTTTTAGNAATTGGCAGGTACAGGGACAGCAACTGTTCGGCACTCCCTATTTTGACGGCGGGTTCACCAAGCTGTTGTCAAACGATCTTCAATTAGATATTTACGCTGGATTTGACCTCAGCCCGTATGTGAACACCCGGCTCAATACTAGCGGTCTTTTCTTCGGGACAGGTGTAAGCTACAGGCTTCCTTTAGCGCAACGTTTACGTAAATGAGCCCAACCCTTGCCATAGCATTAACCGCGGTTTTTACTGCAGTATCCTGTGCCCTTCTAGGCGCTTTTCTCGTGCTGCGTAAAATGACCATGGTAGGTGATGCGATCTCGCATGCTGTGCTGCCAGGTATTGCCGTTGCGTATTGGTTGAGCCAAAGTCGTGCTTCACTGTGGATGTTCTTAGGCGCAGCGTCAGTAGGTGTTTTAGCTACTATTATTATCGAATTATTACGTAAAAAACTAAAGGTTCAAAGCGATGCCAGTATTGGCATGACGTTTACTACGCTGTTCGCTCTAGGGGTTATACTGATCACCTTTTGGAGTGATAGCGTGGATTTAGATCAAGAATGCGTGCTGTACGGCGAGATTGCCTATGTGCCCTTTAACACATGGTCGTTCGGTGATCTCAACATGGGACCAATTGCCCTTTGGTCTTCTGGGTTGCTCCTTCTCGCAGTTTTGACCTACACATTTACGGGCTTTAAAGGACTGAAAATGTCCAGTTTCAATGAAGATTATGCAGCCGTCCTTGGTATCGGCGTAGCGGCTTGGAACCTCAGCTTAATGGCGATGGTGAGTTTTGCTACTGTCGTGAGCTTTGAAAGTGTAGGCGCCATACTTGTGGTCGCCTTGCTCGTAGTTCCCGCGGCAACAGCTTATCTTTTGGTGGATAAACTATACCACCTTCTTTTGGGTGCTGCTGCTATTGCGCTCCTTGCTGCTTTAGGAGGATATGGTTGCAGTCGTTGGCTGGACACCTCTATTGCGGGCACCATAGCCACCTTGCTTGGGGTTCAGTTTTTAGCTGCCTTAGTCTACCATCAACTCATTCAAAAACGAAACAAATATGCAGTGGTTTAGACACTCCTTTGAAACGCTACCAAAACAAGACCTCTACGCAATACTCCGCTTGCGATCAGATATATTCGTCGTCGAACAGGATTGCGTATATCTGGATTTAGACAATCAAGACCAATCCAGCTATCATCTATATGTAAAAGATAATGAAGGTGCTGTNGCGGCCTATGTGCGCATCTTGCCTCCAGGAACAGCCTATCCTCAGCTGAGTATTGGTCGGGTAGTGGTTGAGAAATCTTCGCGTGGAAAGGAATTGGGTATTGAACTCATGGTCCGCGCTGAAGAATGGGCATGGGATTTATTTGAGTACGAGCGCGACGTGGTTATTATGGCACAATCGTACCTGCTTCAATGGTATGGTCGTTTGGGCTATGTAGCTCAAGGCGAGGAGTTTCTCGAAGACGGTATTCCACACCGAATAATGATTAAATCAAATAAATAGCTCGAGGAACCATGGTCGTGATAAGAGTCACGGATTGAAAATACGTTTTGTTTTAGCTTAAGAACTAATGTGGCGTCGTCCATATTTTGATGTGTTAGTTGGAATGCCTCGAGTGGAAACGCTCGGGGTTTTTTTATGCTTAAATTCGTACACATGAATACATCTCAAAACGCCGGGGCAGTGAGCCTTAAAGATTCAATGATGGAAGTAGAGGGCTGGACNGACAACGTATACCAGCAGAACTTCATGGACTTATTGGAGCAGCAACCCTACATTATGGGTACNTTGATGGAGGCCGATGACGGCTTAGAAGNTGGCACGCACAGTTGGATGTTGAAATCGGTGCTGTTNTTAAAATGGTCCTTTCAGAAAATGGGCTGGCGGTTGACCATGCTTAGCAATGAGAAATGGCAAAATGTTATTGAAGAGAAAATGGANGNCTATGAATCTCACCAAGAGGAGCATGGACTGGATATTTCTGCGCTTATTAAATTGAGTAGTTCGCCAAACACCTTGAGTGAATTATACCTCTACACAGTAGAAAACAACACGACGACCGAAGAAGCAAAGGGCAATGTTCTTTTCTTGTTGGATTGCGCTATCGAAGCGATGGAAAAGGCAGTCCTCCAAGACAAAACAGAAAGCGACGCATAGCATGGATCAAGCTAGGAAAATAGTAGGCCACATGATGGAAAACGATGCTTTTAGCCAATGGCTGGGTATTCGCGTAGTGTCTAATGCGCACGGCCAGGCGGTCCTTAAAATGATCGTAAGAGATGAAATGACGAACGGGTTTCATATTGCCCACGGTGGCATTTCCTACGCCTTAGCAGATTCAGCGCTGGCCTTCGCGGCAAATGGAGGAGGGAGGCAAAGTCTTTCTATTGAAACCAGCATACACCACCTACAAGCGGTTCGCGCAGGGGAAGAACTTACTGCAACTGCATCCCTGTTGAATGAAACGCACAAAACAGGGCTTTATCAAATAGACATCACAAATCCTGAGGGAGCGCGCGTAGCGTGGTTCAAAGGAACCGTATACCGCACTTCGAAAGAATGGAACCTATGAAACAAACCTATATCGTAGACGGCGTTCGAACGCCTATTGGAAAATTTAAAGGCACCTTAGCAGCTGTTCGAACTGATGATTTGGCAGCGATGACTATCGCCAAACTCATGGAAAAGAATCCAGATTTAGACGCTGCCGCTATTGACGACGTCATCCTAGGATGTGCTAACCAAGCAGGTGAAGACAACAGAAATGTGGCTCGTATGGCAGCTCTTTTAGCAGGTCTTCCTTGGAGCGTTCCCGGTGAAACAGTCAACCGTTTGTGTGCTTCTGGAATGAGCGCAGCCATTCATACCCACCGCGCCATCATGGCGGGAGACGGCGATCTATTCATCGCTGGAGGCGTGGAAAACATGAGCCGTGGTCCTTATGTCATGAGCAAGCCTCAGAGTGCCTACGGTACAGACAGTAAGATGTACGACAGCTCTTTTGGTTGGCGCTTTGTGAACCCTAAAATGAAGGAGCTCTACGGCACTCATGCCATGGGTGAGACCGCAGAGAACCTCGTGGAGCAGTTTGGCATTAGTCGTGAAGATCAAGATGCTTTTGCCCTTTGGTCGCAGCAGAAAGCAGCTCGAGCGCAAGGGCGCGGGCGATTTGACATTGAGAAATTCGCAGTAGAGATCCCACAGCGCAAGAAAGATCCAATCGTCTTCACGAATGATGAATTCATGAAGCCGAATACTACCCTTGAAGCCCTCGGCAGTTTAAGAGCAGCGTTTAAAAAGGACGGTTCGGTAACTGCGGGCAATAGCTCGGGATTGAACGACGGTGCAGTGGCTTTACTTATGGCCAGTGGAGAAGCGGTGGAGAAGCACGGATTGAAGCCTTTGGCACGTGTGGTGAGCTCAGCGGTTGCTGGGGTGGAGCCACGCATTATGGGCATTGGCCCGGTGGAGGCTTCGAAGAAGGCATTGGCCAAAGCTGGATTGACTTTGGACGATATGGATATTATCGAGCTTAATGAGGCTTTTGCGGCGCAGGTTTTGGCCTGTACGCGCGAGCTAGGTTTGGCGGATAACGACGAGCGTATTAACCCGAACGGTGGTGCTATTGCATTGGGTCATCCACTTGGGGTGACGGGCGGTCGCATCCTTCATTCGGCAGCCCTAGAGTTGCAGGAGACCGGTAAGAAATATGCCTTGGTGAGCATGTGTATTGGCGTTGGTCAGGGCTATGCCACCATTTTAGAACGCGCATAAGATGGCTATATACCAATTCCTTGATTTTATTCCCGTCGTGCATCCTACGGCCTTCGTACATCCCCAAGCAAATGTGACGGGTGACGTGATCGTAGGGCCGCATTGTTACATCGGGCCCGGGGCAGTGCTCCGTGGCGACTGGGGCAGGATTGTGCTCGAGGAGGGCGTGAATGTGCAAGAGAATTGTACCGTACACATGTTCCCCAAAACCGAAACGCGCTTGAAGAAGATGGCGCATGTCGGGCATGGGGCGATCATTCATGGCGGGACGCTGGGTGAGAATGTGCTCATCGGGATGAATGCCGTGGTCATGGACAATGTTGAGGTGGGTGATGGCTCTATTGTGGGCGCATTGGCTTTTGTCCCACAGAATACGGTCATTCCGCCAAGGAGCATCTTCGTAGGCAACCCCGGAAAGGTGGTTAAGCAGGTCACCGATGAAATGCTCGAGTGGAAGACGGAGGGAACGAAATTGTACATGGAGCTTCCGAAGCAATGCCAAGATACCTTGAAAGAGGTGGAGCCGCTCCAGGAATTGGAATCGGGTAGACCAGAACATACAGGAACCTATCAAACACACAAATAGATGAATACAGTTAAGAATTACATCCTTGGAAACTGGGAGGCAGGCAGCGGTGCGGAATACACGGCGCGCCATGCGATCACGGGGGCAGAAATTGCCACGGTGAGCTCAGAAGGATTGGATTATAAAGCCATTTTAGACTATGCCCGCAACGTTGGAGGTCCTGCCCTGCGCAAGATGACTTTTCAGGAGCGCGGCCGCATGCTCAAGGCACTGGCACTGCATTTAACGTCTATTAAACGCCAATTCTATGATGTGAGTTGGGCGACCGGGGCGACCAAGGTGGACAGCTGGATAGATATAGAAGGAGGAATCGGCAACCTATTTGCCAATGCGTCGCTTAGACGTCAATTTCCCGACCTTCCGTATTACGTCGATGGAGATCTCGCCCGTTTGTCGAAAGAGGGCACGTTCATCGGTCACCACATTATGGTGCCGCGCCACGGGGTAGCTGTTCATATCAATGCCTTCAACTTCCCTATTTGGGGAATGCTCGAGAAAATTGCGGTGAATTTGATGGCGGGTGTTCCCGCTGTAGTGAAGCCGTCGGAATATACCTCCTACCTGACTGAAGCGATGGTCAAGGCCATCATCGACAGCGGTATTTTGCCGGAAGGCGCCCTGCAACTCGTGAGCGGTAAGGGACGCGGCATTCTTGATCACGTAGATTTCCAAGATATCGTGACCTTCACGGGTTCCGCAGCTACCGGACAAGTGTTGCGCGGACTTCCTCATATGAACGAGCGTTCGGTACCGTTCAACCTTGAAGCAGATAGCTTGAATGCTTCGGTACTGGGTCCAGACGTAAAGCCGGAAGATGCAGAATTTGCTCTATTTGTGCGTGAATTAGCGAACGAAATGACCGTGAAAGCGGGTCAAAAATGTACAGCCATTCGCCGTGCCATGGTACCGGAACATCTGTTACCGGCGGTCCAAGAAGCCGTAATAGCGCGTCTGCAAAAAACCGTTATTGGCGATCCTCAGGCCGAGAGTGTGCGGATGGGCGCTTTGGCGACCCACGAGCAGATTGGTCGTGTAGAGGCGGAGATGAACAAGCTGATGGCCGAACAGGAATTGGTCTTTAATCCAGATCTTGATATCGTTGGTGCGACGGATGCTGGCGCGTTCTACACGCCTAAACTGTTTGTCAACAGCGATCCATTTGCCAAAACGAAAGTTCATGAGGTAGAGCCTTTTGGACCTGTGAGTACGTTGATGCCTTACAAGACTATTGATGAAGCTGTTCAGCTTACCGCAATGGGGCGTGGTTCTTTAGTTACCTCGTTTGCGAGCAAGAACACTTCAGATATCGTTGCATTTACAACTGAAGCTGCGGCATACAACGGACGTATCCACATCATCAACGAGAAGATGGCAAAGGAAAGTACTGGGCACGGTTCGCCGATGCCGCTTATGAAACACGGCGGTCCGGGACGCGCTGGCGGCGGTGAAGAGATGGGCGGTAAAAGAGGTGTTTTGCACTATCTGCACCGCACGGCCATCCAAGGCCANCCGGACGATATTACGGCAATTACACAACAATACCAGCCTGGGGCAACGCGCCCAGAGGCTGTGCCGCACGTATTCCGTCAGCACTTTGAAGAACTAGAAATTGGTTCGACGGTGTACACGGCGAAGCATACAGTTACGGAAACCGACATCACGAACTTTGCTAATGTGAGCGGCGACAACTTCTACGCGCACATGGACGCTACTTCTTTAGAAGGAACCATCTTCGAAGGNCGAGTGGCACACGGATATTTCATCTTGAGCAAGGCGGCAGGTTTGTTCGTTGAGGCGAAAAAAGGCCCGGTGTTGTTGAACTACGGTATCGATGAATGCCGATTCACTAAGCCCGTTTATCCAGGGTCGACCATCGGGGTGAAATTGACCGTAAAAGAAAAGATCGATCAAGAGAAGCGTAGTGAGGATGATGTAGCAAAAGGCATNGTGAAATACTACGTGGANGTCTANGACGATACCGATGAGGTGGTGGCCGTAACNACTATCTTGACCATGGTGAAGAAACTAGACCAGCGCTGATGAATATTCTGCAGAACACAATACCCAAATACTATAACCTATGAACGAAGCAGTGAACCAAGGCGGTGTAAATGTNGCCATTGACGATCGCGGTTTAGCGACGGTAGAATTTTTCCACCCATTGTCCAATTCTTTACCCGGCAAGGTCCTTGCGAAATTGGCCAATACCATTACGGAATTGGGGGAAAACGACGCCGTAAAACTCATCCTTGTGAAGAGTGCGGGCGAGCGTGCCTTTTGTGCCGGTGCCAGCTTTGATGAGCTCATAGCCATTGAAGATTTGGATACTGGAAAGGTCTTTTTTAGCGGCTTTGCCAACGTCATTAACGCCATGCGCAAGTGTCCGAAGCTCATTATCGGCCGTGTTCAAGGCAAGGCTGTCGGCGGTGGTGTAGGTCTCGCTTCTTCTGTAGATTATTGTTACGCCACCAAGCACGCCGCGGTCAAGCTAAGCGAGCTGGCGGTAGGCATAGGGCCATTCGTAGTGGGCCCTGCGTGTGAGCGCAAGCTTGGGTTAGCCGGTATGTCGGATTTGGCAATAAATGCTACCGAATGGCGCTCTGCGGAGTGGGCGTTCCAGCGTGGGTTGTACAATGATATTTTTGAAGATGCAGCGGCCATGGATGCGGCTATTGAAGCATTAGCGGGCCGATTATTGACTAAATCTGTCCCGGCAATGCGCGGGCTTAAGAAAGTCTTTTGGGAAGGTACGGAGCACTGGGACCAATTGTTGGCGGAGCGTGCCGCGATCAGCGGGGAGTTGATCTTAAGTAAGGAAGCTAAAGACGCTATTGGCGCATTTAAGAGTAAATAAATTACCCTATGTCTATTTTCATTGGTCCAGCCTTATTACTGCTGTTGGTTGCTATCGAGCTACTCATTCTTAAAGCGCTCAACAAACCTATTCCATGGTCAGAGATAACCATGAATTTAAATTCGGGCCAAATTTTGCTTTGGCTTGGTAGAGGCTTAGAGGTTTTAGGATATTATTATATGGCAACTCTAATACCCTACCAATTAACAGACTACCTTGGATTGTTTTGGGTAGTTTTGATTGCTTTTATTTTATGGGATCACCAATTCTATTGGCTACACAACCTACATCATAAAATACCGCTTCTATGGTATATACACGAGGTACATCATCAAGGAGAACATTTTAATTCTTCGCTGGGAATAAGAAACTCATGGTTTTCTTCAATTTCNTCGTTGCCATTTTTTCTACCAC
Organism: Cryomorphaceae bacterium; assembly: GCA_002685435.1. The sequence goes on from NYXD01000011.1 coordinate 14,077, forward strand.
TAGTTTTCCTTGGAATTCCTGTTGAGGTTTTTGTTTTAGTTTCGTCCATTCATTATTTCGTCCAGTTCTATAATCACAATGATGTCATTAAACATCCGAAATGGATGGAAAAGGTTTTCATTACGCCATCTCTTCACAAGGTGCATCACGGAGTCAACCGTGAGTACTTGAATAAAAACTGCGGAGGGACATTTAGCATATGGGATAGGATATACGGTACTCACCAACAAGAGCTTGAAGAGGTCCCGGTTAAATTAGGGCTAAGAAAAAGCTTTTCTACTGGCAGTCCGATTCTGGTAAATATTCTACCGTTCTTAAAATCTCCACGACCGAATGCGAAATTAAATAACGACCCATTATTGAATTTAGCCTCGTTTTTACTTTACATGCAGCTTTTATCGTTTATAGCAATACAGGAGCAGCTCACAATTGTATCGGGAACTGTTTTTGTTGTTTTTGTAGTCTTAGGTACGATTATTCTTGGGTTAATTCAGGAAGGAAAACGATACGCATGGTCAATGTGGGTTTTTAACTTAATAGCATCAAGCCTTGTGATGAATTACATTGGGTTGTTTGATTTCCAGTATGTTATCGTTTCTGTAATAGCTACTGCGGTCTATACATGTATAGTGGTATTCCGGGGTTTAACTGCCCGAATAAGGAAATCTCCAAGAGGTTTTTAATAGCCGTATTTACGAATGTACGCGTCAAGATGGTGGTTAGTTTTTTTAATTAAATCTTCACTTAGATCCGGGTAAGACCCGGGGACATGGCTTTTAACGGAGTTAAGGTATTTGTTAAGCTTTCCTTCTGAAAACCCTGTTATATCTAGTTGTTTAAATATTTCTTCAATTGTAGATTTCGGTTCTGCATTTAACTCATTAAAAGAGACTTCGATCCGATTTTTTTCAGGTATCAAGGCGCACTCCTCTTCCCATCCGGCCTCCAACGTTTTATAGGTTTCGAGCAAAGTATTCTCTTTGTTCTCTTTGAGCCTCGAGACATCACCAAACGATTGCATTTCATACCAGACCGTGTAGAGGTTTAAGCTGGATTTAACAACGGGTCTCGGATCTCTATGAATATGTATAAATTTAGCATCAGGGTATAGTTCTAAAAGCGTTTTTATCCTTGATGTGTGACCAGGAGATTTTAATATTAAGCCTTTTTTTCCCTGCGTTTTTCTTCCAAGTTTCAGCACAAACCTTAAGTGAACAGCTTTCCAGTCATCGATGTCTTTCTGTGGTAATGATTTTAACGAAATACAGGACTTAAAGTATTCATCATCGAACGGAAATGTTATTGATAGATATGGCGTTGCGGCACAGTAGCTAGCCATCGCAAGTTCATCTTCTTGCGGTGTGTTAACGCTCATCTTCATTGTATCAAAAAGTCGTTGATTCGGAGTAAACAACGAGATAATCGGCTTAAGCCAAGAGTTTGTAAAAAGAAAATGTGCGGGCATAGCACATTCATATGTCGTTGGTGCGATTAAATCTCCAGCAGCTTCAATGAGGTTGTGTAAATGGGTCGTTCCAGAGCGATAGTGCCCGACAATGAAAATCATTTGTTTTGGACGCCGACCTTTATAGAAAAAATCAGGGATTGCTAAAATAGAGTTTAACAAGCCTATTGGAACAAATAGAACCAGCTTAAACCAACCTCCAAAGCTCATGTTTCTGCCAAATTTAATTGGATACCTTAACAGTCGCGTGAAGGTTGTTCCGTAAAGAAATGAGACTTTCATTGTTTATAGATTTTGATCATTTCACGTATTGTTATCGAAGTGCCTCGAGCAAAGATTTTGGACATTACCTGTTGGTTGCCCTCCATAGAAAGCTCTTTTTGTATCTCTGAGCACATTATTACTAAGGCAACGGAATCACCCCCGAGTGTAGCGAAGGAACGATTACTGCGCGTTAAACAGTCTTGTATTTCCAAATCTAGATAGTGCGACCATGCCCGCATGACCACGCCGTTTAATAAATCATCTTCTACAATATCCTCCGCAGCCGGAAGGGAATCCAATGAGTCATAAAACCCTTGTATTTCCTCTTCCCATTTTTCTAGTCCAGATCCAGCGTGCACTCCTAGTCCAATTCTAGAGCCGTTTTCATGCGATAAGCAAAATGCAGTATACGGGCTTTGAGCACCTACCATTGGAATTGGAATGAGGTCTATGGCATCAAGATTAGGCGCAGAAAAATGCTGCAAAGACAGCTGTCCCAGATCGGAAATAAACCCACTCGCGAAATAGTAGCCCGTGAGTCGAAAAACNANGTGAANAACCTTAGCGGAAGGACGAAGCAACCAGCTNGGAAGGGTTTTNATTNNGAANGAACTCAAACTATTGTTTAGAGGAGCTTTANACTGAACTTGAAAGTTTAATTGAGCTGTAATATCCCCCAAAGAGTCTGTGGGTTTGACATTCAAATATATAGGGAGTGTCATGTTTCCAAACCCGGAGGAACAAACCCCGAACTTCCTGAGATCAAAGGGGATGAAAAAGTTGCCTTTTCTACCCATTGCTTTTGATGCCGATAGTGCTAATACAGCACAAACATTGCCAATAGCTTTATCATGAGTTAGAATTTTTGGGGGTCGTTTTGAGCTCCACTCCCCTTTAACTTTAGAGATTCTAGGCCCTTGTATTCCGTTACTTTTTGTAAAAATCGTCGGTAAAGCATCTTCCTCAGAGTAGAGACGCTGATCACCAGTTAATGGTATTCCGCGAATGGCCTTAAAAATATCTTTTAGGTATTGGACATACGCGGCACCGTCCATTAAAACATGGTGGCTCTTCACAAGCAAAAATAAATTTGTTTTGGTGACAACTATGTGGTGCTCTATTAATGTCCCTGAGTCTTTAACAGGCTCGTTGAATAAAGGATCCCTTGGAGCAGGCTCCGTATCCCGGTTGTGGACTTTAATATGGATGTCACTGTTTTTGCTTAAATAAAGCTTTGATCCACTGATTCTTCTCGAGTGGATTTTATGCGCATTCGAAACTAGTGCAATACCTTCTTTTAATGCGGCTACGCCACCTAGATGACTGCTGGAAACGAACTTAACGAGCACCTGTATCGCATCACGATGTTTAAAAACGGAGTTAACGAAATATAATTGTTCATTGAAGTTTAAAGAGCGTCTGTCAGACATAACGAAACTCAAGGTAAAACATAAATTCGAGTAGGTGAATGTAAATAATCACTAACTTTAAGTTTAACCTATTCCTCNTCAAGCTCAATGGAAATTTATGTTTTTTCTGATTTGTATGTTGAGCCTCATTTAGCACGAGAAGTCCAAGCTAAATATTACTACAGTGAGTCGTATGATTTTCCTTCAGTTGAAAACGCTATCGTGGTTTTTGTCTTTTCCGATCTCTACAAAAACTATTCAAGGAGTTCATCGACAGAAATAAGACGACTTGTAGATGGATACGATCATTCGAACAGCGTATTGCTTTTATCGGACCTTCAAAGCAATGCTATACTCTCAGATATCTCGCATTATGATTTCTCGTTTGGATATTATGCGCAAATGCCCTTGAGTAAGGTAGGCATTGAAAAAATAGCTATTGAGATAAAGAGCTTTATTCGCTATAAAATGCGAGGGGCTTTAAAGTGCTATTTTGTAGATCTAGACAACACCCTAATCCCAGGGGTTTGGGAAGAAGATAAGGAATCAATAGTTGAAGAATACCANAAGCCATCTTCCGGAAGNTTTCATTCTTTGAAAATGTTTCTGAAGAAACAAGCNAGTTACGGGGCTCAAGTAATTATTGTTTCAAAAAACGATCATTCTAGTATTATTGAGGCCTTAGAATGTATTGATAGAAACTGGCATCAATGGGTCACTCATGTTGATAGCGGCTGGGGCGTTAAACACGAGAGAATAAATCAGATGATTATCCGAATAGGAATCGCTGCAGAGGATTCCCTTCTAGTCGACGACAACCCTATTGAAATAGGATCNATAGAAGAATATTTACCTCTANNTAACAGNCAATTATTTAAAAATAATTTCCAGCANTTTGTACGCGATTTGAAATCAAAAGGCCTTTACTTGTTTGGCAATGCAAGTTTCAACGAGGAAAGAAGAAATCACTATAAGCAAAAATTAAGTCCAGCCTCCAAACTGAAAGAACAGAACTTAAAAATTGATTTTCGCTATAATCTTTTTGAGAACAATCCAGCTCACGTTGAAAGGGTGATTGAACTTAGCTCGAAGACAAATCAATTTAACNTAAATAAAAAAGCGCTAAACGCAACAGAACTGGTAAAATACAAGGTCTTCACTTGGGACTGTGAAACACAATACGGCCAGCTAGGGATCGTTGGCTTCGCTTTAATTTCAAATGAAGACAGGCTGATCAACTTCGCTATGAGCTGCAGAGCACTTGGTTTTAGGCTAGAGCATGCCGTATTTAATGAGATCAATCTAAAACATAAAATAGAGTCAATAGCCTTTAAGAAGACAGATAAAAACAAAGTAGCACAAGAGTTTCTCAGTACACTAGAAGATATTCCTGTGAAAGAAGTGAGTCTTCGTTTCTAGAACATTGGCAATCAGTGAAAAATTAATTTTAATAACCATAAATGAGTCTTTCTTTTAATATTCTCGGTCATGCTTGGACAGTGCCTAAACCTGTTGAAAGTTCGCAAATAGAGCGCGATCTGAAATGGCCACAAGGATGGTCGCAACGTTATTCTGGTGTCAAAAAAAGACACTGGGTAGATCATCCAGAATCTAATGGTGAATTAGGAACGGATGCTGCTTTAAAGGCGATGGAGATGGCCGGAGTATCAATACGAGAGATTGATTTAGTGATTTTTGCTGGGGCGACTTATGATTATACATTGCCTAACCAGGCAAGTGTTATAAAATCAAAGCTGGACAGCGAGAGTAAGTTTCATATTCCTTGTATAGATGTGGACACCACATGTTTAAGCTTCATTACAGGCTTAGAAATAGCGGTCGAAAAGCTAGCGCTGTCGAAAGCGACTAACATTTTATTGATTTCAGCAGAAGTATCTTCAAATGGACTGAATCCAGAGAATAGGGAAACGTATTCGTTATTTGGAGACGCAGCCGCAGCCTTTGTTATTACAAAGGGCAGTGATATTACCATCATGAATTCTCTGTTAAGAAGTTACAGCTCAGGGGTTTACGACACTATTATTGAAGGATCAGGAAATAAAAAACCTCCAAGCCTTTACCCCTTTACTCCTGAAACTCATTCGTTCAAAATGAACGGAAAGAAACTGTTAAGACTTGCTAAAACAAAGATCCCTGTTTTTATGCAAGAACTATTTTCTGCTGTTGCAATTGAGCCTCAAGATCTCGATCATTGCATTCCTCACCAGGCGTCTAAATCGGGACTTTTAATTTTTGAAAGCTGTTTTCCGCTCATAAAACACGGGGTTAATGTCGAAAGCACATTAGAAGACTATGGCAACTGTATTGCCGCCTCCATACCAATGACATTTTCCATGTTATTGAGCTCAGGTAAAATTACGCAAGGACAGACTTGTATGTTAGCCGGTACCTCAGCGGGTTTCGGGATTGGAGGAATAATATTAAAGTTCAACTTTAAACCGACATGAGGCGGATACTTATAACTGGGGNATCCGGCTTTCTTGGCTTCAGAACGATAGAGTACTTAGTCGAACAAAGTGATTTTCACATAATTGCTGCCGCACGCACAAGACGTGATGAAAGAATGATCATTTCAGATCGCGTTCAGTATTTTTTTGGAGACTTAACGGACACTAATTATGTTCAAAGCCTTTTTAAAACTCCAATTTTTGCCGTCGTTAATTGCGCAAGTTTAAGCGCCCCTTGGGGACAGAAAAGTACCTTTAGAACAGCAAATCTTACTACTCAAGAAAAGTTGATTGACGCTTCGTTGAAAGCGAAAGTGAATCGATTCATATACATATCAACTCCTTCGATTTATGTAAATCACAAGGACCGGTACGGTATTACTGAAGAAACAGCNCTTTTCCCGCCAGTAAACGCATATTCATGGAGTAAACAACATGCGGAAAAAACGCTGCGCTCCTCTGGATTGTCGCACATCATTCTGAGGCCAAGAGCTCTAGTCGGAAGAGGAGATACGATAATATTTCCAAGATTGATTCGCGCTCATTTGGAGGGGAAATTAAAAATAATGGGTAGCGGCTCAAATGTTTGCGACATAACCGGTGTTATAAATGTGGCACATGCAATTTATTGCTCTCTTGAAGTAGGAGACAAAAGCGCGTTGAATCAAGATTATAACATCACCAATGATGAACCCATTAAGCTTTGGACCACTATTAACAAAGTCCTTACTGAATTGGGATTTGATGCAGTTAAAGGCAGGATTTCAAAAAGGGCAGCTTATATAATAGCGTTCGTCCTAGAAAGCTTGTCTCGTCTTACAAAAGGCAAAGAACCTGCATTATTGCGATATTCAGTAGCAACGCTATCATGCTCAATGACCTTTGACATTACAAAGGCTAAAACACGTTTGAATTATACCCCTGTATTATCAACCGATGAATCCATTGAAGAATTCATTAATTGGTATAAATCCAAAGAATTATGACTTGGAAGCTACATTTTACGCACACTGGGTACTGCACATCCAATAGAGCTGAGGTTCTTCAAGGTGAAAAACGTGAGAAGATTCGTTTTTATTCCACCATTGGAATTTTAGTCCATCCAAATCACGGCCTCGTATTATTTGATGTGGGATATCATGATCAGTTCTATGAGCAAACTAAAACTTTTCCGTATTCCATATATGCCAATATAACTCCAGTGTTTCATTCACCTGAGGAAAATGCAAAAAGTAGACTCGAAGCGCTAGGCTATAGGGCAGAAGATGTATCGATTGTGGTTATTTCGCATTTTCATGCGGATCATATTGCGGGCCTTGTTGATTTCCCAAATGCTAAATTTGTTTGTGATTCTAAGGCATGGCTTTCAATCCGGTCAAAAAGCGGATTTTGGGCTGTTAAAAGCGGATTTATACCTTCCTTGTTGCCTGCTGATTTCGAGGAAAGGCTTGAATTGATTGATTTTGAAAAAGCAACTGCTGTCAAGCACCATGAGATTTTAAAAAGGGAGTATGACTTATTTAATGACGGGTCTTTTATGATTAGTGAACTCCCTGGTCATGCATCTGGTCAAATCGGAGCAAGAATTCAAACCAATTCGGGTGAAGTATTTTTAATAGCGGATGCTGCTTGGGTAAAGGAAAATTATATTGAGATGAAATTACCATCGCCAATTGTCAAATTATTTTTTTCAAGTTGGTCGGATTTTAAAAAGAGTCTTGAAAGGGTACATCGTTATCACAACCAACACCCTTCTACAGTGGTGATTCCCTGTCATTGTTTTTCTACATTGATGGAATTAAATCCCGATTCTGTTGAGTCTTAAGCTTAAAATAATAGTTGCACTTTTCTTTGAAGTATTAACTGCTAGGTTAATGCGTTCTAAACTTGGTTTTAGAATAATAAGGCGCATTA
>NYXD01000012.1 GCA_002685435.1 Cryomorphaceae bacterium
AGATTATACGCTTCCTCTGACCCTATTGCCAGGAAATTATAATCCTGGTCAAACAACAGATGTACCCGCAACCCAATATTACATTCTTCGAGACTATGGCAATGGTACAATAAGACCAGCCTTGCTTCAATTAGGAATTAAAGACAATAAAGTTGTTGGTACCATCGCGACTTCCACCGGCGACTTGCGATTCCTCACTGGGGAAAGGGTCGTAGACGAAGGTGGTTATACCCTAATGGGCTTTGATGGAAGATTTATCAATAACGTGGAATTTGTGACCATCGGGGATTCCGTTTTCGGAAATGTATGGTCAGGAAAAACAGGTTATTACCGCTTCAAAGGCATTGCAGATGATAATGCCACCTTGGAAGATCCGGAGGAAATGTCAAAGTTGCGTGAAGACTACACCCACATAGAATGGCATTTGCCGGGGCTTGATGGCGATACAATTCACTTTGACAGCCGCACCATCACCAAGCCTACCATCTTAGCCATCCAGGGGTCGTGGTGTCCTAACTGTATGGACGAAGGCCGAGTATTGGACATGTATTACCGTGAATTCGATGGAGCCATTGATGTTTTTGGACTGAGCTACGAATACAGCGGGACGTTAGAAAAAGCTACCGCTGCAGTGCAGAAAATGGAGCGTGATCTAGGGACCTCCTTCCCCATGGTCATTGCCACCTTTGATCCTAAGCAAGACCGCAATGCGGTGTTACCGTTAGAGCAGATCCGAAGCTATCCTACTTCTATTATGTTGGATCACCAGGGGAATGTAGTGAAGATACATACCGGTTTTTACGGCCCTTCTACCAGAGAATACGAGGCTTACGTCAAAGAAACTAGAGAAGAACTAGAAACACTGGTGGCAGAGTCGAATGGCTGATTATCTGGAACGCATATTTAACGATTTTAAGGAATTCGCTCGCTCCAAACGGAAAGAGAACAAGAAGTTCTTCGCTCGATTGGCTGCATTAGATTCCAAACGATTGAATCATAAATTCCATACGTTACACGAAGAAGTCTTTGCCGAAACAGATTGCTTGAAATGTGCGCGATGCTGTCGTGCCACTGGGCCACTACTTACAAAACAGGATATTACCCGTATTTCCAAAAAGCAAGGAATGAAAGCCGCCGATTTCGAGGCAAAGTACCTGCGCGTCGATGAGGATGGCGATTGGGTAATGAACAGCTTGCCCTGCCCGTTTTTAGCACTAGACTCTAATAAGTGTACGATTTACGAATATGCTCCAAAGGCGTGCCGCCAATTCCCGCATACCGATCATCCAAACATGAAATCTATACTACCGCTCACAGAGACCAATGTACGCCATTGCCCGGCTGTTTATGAAATGGTCGAGCGTATGAAGTTAAGTACTGATATCTAACTACTTAACTCTCCTTTCCTCAAGCCTAAATGCAGTAGGTTTGCTATACATACAACCACGAGAGACCCGATCACATTGTACCACAGAAAGCCTAAAGAAATAAGTTCGACGGTATTTAAGTAATGCACTGAAAAGACTACGCATTGGCCAACAATACCGGCCATAAAAATAGATTTCCCGCCGATACGTTTCATAAAAAGAGCAACAAGGAATATTCCCAGTATGGTGCCATAGAAAAGGCTCCCTAGGACATTTACCAATTGGATTAAATTTTCATAGAGCGGAGCTGCCAACGCCACGCCAATAGCGGCGATCCCCCACAAAAGGGTAAGACTCCGAATCACGCGTTTGGGGTGCTGTGCTTCGCCTCTAAAAACTTTGTAATAATCCACGTAGGTTGTAGTCGCTAAAGCGCTTACCTCACCTGCAGTGCTGGACATTGCCGCACTAATGATGACTGCAAGTAGTAAACCGACCAACCCTTTAGGTAGAAAATTAAGTACGAAAGTGATAAATACGTAATCGGTGTCTTTGCGTTGAAAATTGGGAACATTGGCTTCAAGAGTGGCCATGTACGTTTCCCGAAGTTGGGTGAGACGTTCTTTATGAGCATCTACCTCGGCCCAATCGCCTTGTAATAGCGCCTCACGCTTGGCTTCGAACACATTGGCATGGCGATTTTCTAATTGGTCTAATGTTGCGTGAATTTCAACCGGCGCGCGCTGCACTTCGCTTTCGTTAAAGAAAATAGGCGGTTGCGTGAATTGGTAAAACACATACAGGAGCACTCCAATAGCTAGGATGGAAAACTGCATCGGTACCTTAAACACGCCATTAAACAATAACCCAAGACGACTCGTAGACTGGTTTTCAGCACCTAAATAGCGCTGCACTTGGCTTTGATCGGTTCCGAGGTAACTCAATGAGAGGAACAAACCACCAGCAAGGCCAGACCAAAGCGTATAACGCGTACCTGGATCCAGACTAGCATTAATAATGTTGAGCTTACCCATACGCCCTGCAATATCATATGCTTGCGGCAAGGTCACGGGGATTTTATCTACAAGTAAATAGGCCGCAATCCCCATACCGCCAAGGATAGTGAGCATCTGCCACTTTTGAGTTATCGCTACAGCCGCAGAGCCACCTGAAACGGTATAAAACACTACAATGAGTCCTATAATGACAATCATAAGATTAAGCGATACACCCAAGGCCGCACTTAAAACTATGGCGGGTGCGAATATGGTAATCCCTGCAGCCAATCCTCGAGACATTAAAAAGAGTGCCGCCGTAAATAGTCGGGTCTTACGGTCAAAACGCTGTTCTAGAAACTGGTAGGCGGTAACCGCACTCATCTTTCGATAGGCAGGTACAAAGAAAATACTGACTAGAATTACTGCAAGAGGAAGCCCAAAGTAAAATTGGATAAACCCCATATCCTCCGCGTAGGCTTGACCTGGTGTTGAGAGAAAAGTAATCGCAGAGGCTTGCGTCGCCATGATCCCTAAACCTATGGTCCAGAGGCTTACATCTTTTGAGCCACTTAAGAGCTCGCCCGCGCCTCTTCGGCGTGTTTTAAATACACCGTACCCCACGATAGCCGCAAGGGTCGTTGCTAATACAATCCAGTCTAGTGCGTGCATTTACACGTATTGACGCGTAATGAAATAGAACGCTACAATCTCTGCCACCAAAAGCGCTACCACGCCTATGTAGTATTTCTTCCAATTTATGATTGAGGTGTTCTTAACGGTCATAGTGTAGTATATTTTGAAGTAATCTTAAAGCACCAGGAACGCCTTTCGGCAATTCTCTGAAGAGCGACAAACCGGTGTAAATTACGGAACCTTTGCCATATGATGCAACTACGGTCGAGTTTTCATACACCGTTCCCGTCGATTCTGTGATTTGTAAAGGAGTACTATAGCCTTCATAGCTGCTCGGAAAGTATAAACCACGCTCTTGTACCCATTGTTCGAAATCGGCCGTGCTTAATTCATTAGGACGCTGCAATAGAGCCGATTCTTTCAAAGCTACCGGCGCCTCTTCTTCCGTCACTCGATCACGCCCTATAGTCAACGGCACGGGCACGGGCAATGCCATCCCGCTTCGACCCGCCGTAGTGTAAGTCACCACAAAATTTCCGCCATTGGCCACAAAACTTTTGATNCGCTCCTCACTCTCCTTCAACCAAGCTTCAGTGTTGAAAGCGCGAATACCCACCAAAATGGCATCTACTTCGTCCCAAAGCTCGGGAGTTTCTTCTGTAATGCTAACCACCTCATACCCGACACTTTCTAGCGTCTCATCCATCAAATCTCCTGCCCCTTCAATGTAGCCNACTTTGANGCGCTTTTTNTTNAGNTCGAGGACNGTNAGAANTCGNNNNTGCNGGANNNTACNNNTAATGNGTNCCGATGTGTGGGTAACTGATTGCATGTTTTTCCAGATAAGAAGGTTTATGAGCAATTCCCATTTGTGATGACGGCACATCACCGATATTCAAGTGGAATGTCCCGTTAGATAGCTTCGATGGTAACTCAACCTCAAAGTGATTCCACCGTGCATTAAGCGTAGCACTTTCTGCATGTTCCCATGCTAGTTTTAACTCATTCGCAGCACTCAAATACCAACTCAACTCACCCCCATCCTTGGAGTAAATACTGTATCCGATGGTTCCTTTCTTACCCGTATTCCAGTAGACGGTTTGGTCAAACTTCGCATGAATGGCAGGCTCCACCGCAATGGCCTCGCGGTATTCCCCTACGGCGCGGTCACTGAGCTTTGCGACAGGCCTGAGGTAAAGCATAATGATGGCGGATTCATGTTCTAATCGGACCCGGATATATTTTGTGATTTTTCCCTCATCGGACAAATCCACTTCGAGCTCTTGCCCTTCGCCAGTCAGTACCTGCGCGGGATTCAAACCCATATCCTTGTTTGGTGCCTTGACCGAAGCCAGCTTTACCTCCAAATCAACATTCAGGGCTTGAAGTAGCAATGTCGCTGGATACGAGGGACCTTCGGGCATGGGGTTAATAGCAGTGAAGACCTCAGCATAAACGCCCAAGAGATGAAGCATGACCTGTTGCCAGCGCTGGTATTTGTCCGATACCGGTGTGGTTTGCTCGAGCAATATCGTGCCTAGCGCTGCCCATTTAGTAATGGCTTGCTTTTGATCGCCTATTTCTAAGGCAAATGCGGCATCCTGAGCCAATATACTTTGTGCATCCGCCCCACGGTCCGGTATTAGGTAGGAGGATAAATCGCCGCCACCCCAAAGCTTTTTGAAATACTCTTCACGCGGACCGCGATTGATGGGAACGCCAAATCCTTGGCACTTGTGCTTTGAACGCGCCGCATCGCCTATGGCACCGTAGGTGTCGCCCAGCAGTGGATCGAACCCGCTCATGTCAAGGTATACAGCCTCAGGGTCGTCCTTTAGGGTTTCGTCCCACCATACTGAGGTGTTCCACCAAACGCCTTGTACCGACCAAGCTGTGGTTTCGGTATCGTACTTCTGGTCCGCAGCCAGTTCAGCGCATTCTATTGCCAATTCTGCAGATGCCGTGTGGTGGCCGTGGCCTGCCCTTTCGTCGGGAGGAAAACGTGTGATGATAAAATCTGGCTTCAGCTCTCGTATNGTGCGCACGGCCTGCAACTGGAGGTCGTCGTGGTCCCATTTCGTCCACACCTCGTCCACACTTTTTGAATATCCGAAGTCTAAGGCATCGGTGAATCGTTGGTTCCCACCATCTATACTGCGGGCTGCGCGCAATTCATGCTCGCGAATCACACCTAAGTCAGCACCCAGTTCATCGCCAATGAGGTTTTGACCACCGGAGCCTCGAGTCAGCGAGAGATAAGTAGTTTCAGCATTCAGGGCATTAGATAACCATGAAATCAGGCGCGTATTCTCATCGTCTGGATGAGCAGCCATATATAGGACACGTTTGCCTGAACCAAAACGTTGCATTTCCGCCAATGCTGAACTTTGAGAGAGCGGGGTGTATTGTGCAAATAATTGATTTCCAATCACAAACAAAATCAGCGTCAAAATGGCGTGAACTTTTGGCTTTCTGCGTGTTATCTTGGTGGTATTATTAATTGATTTCATGGTTAGAATTTTACTTTTTCTTTTTACGTTCACGTCATTTGCAGCTCAAGCTCAGCTTAAAGTCCAATTAAAATCGGGCACCTACCACGTAGAGGAAGGCACGTTTAAACAACTTAGCAATACGCAACCAACCTACGGAGTAGGTCTTTGGGATCNTGTCGTACTCGCCGAAGATAAAAAAGCATTGAGCGATTTAGGTGTAGAACTCGGGCATTATTTGCCTAAAAACGCATTTGAAGTAAAAATTCCTGCAGGANTGACCATTGCCGAATTGCGTGATGCAGGACTCAGTGCATTTGTAAAATGGACGCCAATGATGAAACTAGATGGTCCGCTCTCCATAGGTGACTGGCCGGAATGGGCGGTACTGAATGACGGTCGTGTTGCTGTTCAATTTCAGACTTCTAAAAATTGGAATGCGCCTTTATTTGTTTCACAACTTCAAGATTTGGGTGAGAACTGGCATACGGCAGTGGTTAAACCAGATATGCTCAATCAATTGGCACAAGATGATGCCGTTCTTTTTATTCAAGCCATTGAAGAACCTGGAACTCCTGAAAATTACAACAGTCGCGCTGCAGCAAGAACAGCTTACATCCAAGGGCACACGTCTTTTGACGGATCAAACGTAGTTGTCGGGCTTGGCGATGATGGTGATATAGGTCCTCATGCAGACTATAAAGGTCGATTAACCTCTTTGGCAGGCAACAGTATAGGCGACCACGGCGACCATGTCGCTGGTACTATTTTCGGCGCAGGTAATATTGACCCAACCGCAGAAGGTAATGCTCCAGGAGCTACCATGGTTTATTACGACTATCCGAGTAATTTAAGCAATGTAGACGCACATTATGTTTCCTACGGAATACGAGTGACAAACAGCTCCTATTCGAATGGTTGTAACGCGGGATACACCTTCTACGCGCAACAAATGGACAAGGATGTTCGGGATAATGCTGCGCTTGTGCATGTCTTTAGTGCAGGTAACTCAAACGGATCGAACTGTGGTTACGGAGCAGGTTCACAATGGGGAAATGTTACTGGTGGTCATAAACAAGGAAAGAATGTTATTGCAACTGCGAATATCACTAGTACAGATGCAATCGCAACGTCCTCCTCGCGGGGTCCAGCAGCAGATGGTCGCATAAAGCCGGATTTAGCTGCAGTGGGCACAAACGTTTACTCTACTATTGACTCCCACACCTATGGCAACAAAACCGGTACGTCAATGTCTGCCCCTGGTGTTGCAGGGTACTTCGCCGTATTGCACAATACATTTGATGTTTTGCAACAGGATACAGCGGATGCCGGTCTACTAAAAGCTATTGCAATGAACACCGCAGATGATTTGGGTAATCCTGGTCCTGATTTTATTTACGGTTATGGGCGCGTAAATGCGCGGAAAGCGCTTAAGGTGATTCAAGACACCCAATTCTTCAGCAATAGTATTACTACAAATGACACCTTAGCCTATACCATTTCTTTACCTGCAGGAGTCAACAAATTCAGTGCTATGCTCTACTGGACGGATAAAGAAGGCTCTACGAATGCATCAAAAGCACTAGTCAATAATTTAGATTTTGAAGTAACGGACCTAACTGGAGCTACAACATACCAGCCTTGGGTTCTCGATCCTACACCAAACACTACTACGCTGCTTTACGGTGCTACCCGCGGTATTGATACCTTGAATAATGCGGAACAGGTTACACTTAATGCACCTTCTTCAGGAGATTACAGGTTTACCGTCTATGGCACAAACATTCCTCAGGGGCCTCAGACGTTTTACATCGTTTATGCGATGGATATGGAAAAGAACCCGATTGCATTCCCGCATGAAAATGCAAAACTAACACCGGGTGCAAATTATGTGCGTTGGAATGGATCAACTTCATTGACATGGCAATATTCTACGGACAGTATGGGGACTTGGTCCAATGTAAATTTAAATGCCACCGGAGGGAACCGAGTAGCCAATTGGAACGTACCTAATGTCGCTTCAAAAAATGCATTTTTACGCAATATTCAAGGCACAGACACCACTGTTGCAGGACCCTTCGTTATTCTGAATACACCAACTAACCTCAGTTTAGACTGGGCATGTCCTGACAGTATAAAAATCTCTTTTAACCCTGTTAGTGGAGCAACAGACTATACCGCATATATATTGGGTACGAGTTACATGGACAGTGTATACAACAGTACTTCTAACAGTATGATCATTCCTTACCAGCCCATAAGCGGGACATGGTTTAGCGTAAGCGGAGCGATCAACTCCGTTGAGGGACGCCGCGCTTATGCCGTTCAACTTCCTTCAGGAACTAATGCCTGTCCGCTCCCACGAGACGGTGGTATTAGCACTTTATTAAGCCCGAAATTCATAACCTCGTGTCAGAACCCGATGCAACCGGTAACTATCAGTATTACCAATCCTTCTACACAAGTGTTGGATACATTGCCCGTAGCTATGACTTTCGGTACAACGACTGTGCGAGATACATTTTTTGGAAATCTAAATTCCTACGCGAATGCCACTTTCACATTTGCAACGCCCATTACATGGAGCGGAACGAATGCCCAAACGCTTAAAGTCTGGTCAGAACTCAGCGGCGATCAAAACAGTTTAAATGATACCGTTCTACAGAATATTAATTATTACAATTCATCGCTCTACGGATTGCCCTTTACCCAGAATTTTGACGGGTTTTCAAATTGTGGAACGAACACCAACTGTGGTGGAACCGTGTGTAATTTAGGTGGAGATTTCATCAACTTAACGAATGGTACAGAGGACGATATCGATTGGCGTACTAATAGCGGATCAACTGGTTCGAGCGGCACAGGACCAACAACAGGTACAGGCGGCAGTGGTAAATACCTCTACCTCGAAGCTTCAGGAAATTGCGAATTCCAAGAGGCCCTTCTTTATACACCATGTATCGATTTAGCCGGGAGTATATCCCCTGAATTGCGTTTCGCGTATCACATGAACGGTGCGAACCAGGGTGACCTAGAAGTCGCCATATTCAATGGTTTGAGTTGGACTACACTTTTTACACAGAGCGGTAATCAAGGAAACAGTTGGAAGAACGTTGCCATTGATATCAGCAGTTACGTAGGAGATACAGTACTCTTTAGGTTTAAAGGCATTACCGGTGATAGTTACCAAAGTGATTTGGCTATTGATGCCATCGAAATTGAAGATAATATTGGTATTCCTGTAGCGGATTTCGCTCCTGTTACTGGTACACCTTGTTTAAATACGGGTGTGTTACTTTCGGATCTCAGTACGAAAAGCCCAACGTCATGGAATTGGGCCATCACACCTTCTACTTATAGTTTTATCAATGGAACTTCGAGCACTTCACAAAATCCAGAAGTCAGTTTTGGTGCCTACGGCGCATACACCATTACCCTTATTGCAAGCAACACCTACGGCGCGGATACCATTGTGTTCGCTAATGCTGTCACCGTAAGCCCGTTACAAACGCTTCCTTTTATCGAAACGTGGACCGGGAATGGAGCCGTAGCATTTACTACAGAAAACCCGGACGGCAGTACGAGTTGGACCAAAGGGGAAGTTACTGGACCTACCGGGGCTAAAAGTGAAGTGATGTATATGAATTACTTCAACTACTCCACCATCGGCGCAGAAGACGGCCTTTTGAGCGAAAAGTTCGATATCAACGGTTACAATCCCGTGTTGTATTTCGACGTGAGTTATGCACCCTATTCTGCGGCCTATTCCGATTCTCTAGTCGTTGAAGTAAGCACAGATTGTGGGGCTAGTTTTACAAGAGTTTATGAAAAAGGGGGTGCCGGTTTGGCAACGACTTCAAACTCTCAAAGCCAATTCATACCTGGCGGATCTAGTGATTGGCGCACGGATAGCGTTGTTCTCTCTACTACAAGCGGCGATTTTGTCCAATTCCGCATAAAAGGAATCGGTGGCTATGGGAACAATTTGTACATCGATAACATACGTGTCCTTTCTACCGGTGCATCTGCAATGGCCACTTTAGATGTTTCACCTATCTGTGAAGACACGCCGTTCAGCTTTGATTTAAGTAGTGCGGATACTACAGTCAATGGTCTATTTACACTCAATCGTCAAGGATCAAGCCTACTTTCAACGTTCCTAGGCATGGGTGCGCATACGTCAACCCTAACTATTGCTACGAATTACGACCTAGAATACATTTACTACAATGCCTACACCTTTGTGGCAGACAGTGCTGTTTTAATTCCTGGGCCACAATTAGAAGCAGACTTCGGATTGCAAAACACCAGCGGTCTTGCGTACCAATTCAATGACCTTAGTACGCCAACGCCAAATGCTTGGTTCTGGGACTTTGGAGATGGTAATTCTTCCACTTTGCAGAATCCGACGCACACTTTCTCTGGGAACGGTCCTACTACGGTGAAACTCGTCATCACCACAGATTGTGGAATGGATAGTATTAGTGTGCCGTATTCAAATATTGGGCTTAACGAAGACGGTACTGCTGCAATGGTGGTCTATCCTAACCCTACGGAAGGTATACTTCACCTGCACACAGCAGAGGTCGAAGGAAAGGTATTCGTTCAAATCTTTGGAATGAATGGTGCTTTAATGGAAGAAAGTATCTTCAATGCAACCACTGGACGCATCACACTGAATCTTAGAGCCTATGCTAGCGGATTCTATCAAGTCAAGGTTACTACTGAAAATTCAGTACAGAATTTCAAAGTCACAAAATACTAAGCGCGTCGGCTCAAGGCCCAAGCACCGAGATATGTGATTAAACCGTTGTAAAGTAAAAGCTCGAAACCTATGGTGTACCCTAGCCGGGGTGCCCATATGCTTAGGGCATAGGCTAAAAATGGGCTAACTATTGCTACGCATGTAATTCCCCATCCATGAATCTTTCTCTTTTGTGTCAAAGCAAAGGCAAAAAGTCCTAGCAACGGACCGTAGGTATACCCTGCCGCCGTAAATAATGTGGAAATGATACTATCCGCTTTTAGGGAAAAAATCAAGAGCATTACAAGAAGTAAAACTCCCATAAATCCGGCATATACTTTGGTTCTACGATTGGACTCGTCATTTGTATTCATTCCAAGAAAGTCGACACAAAAAGCAGTGGTAAGTGAGGCAAGTGCACTATCTGCACTAGAAAAGGCAGCTGCTAAAAGACCAAGGAAAAACACTGCTCCTAATAACGCTGGCATACCATTACTGGTAGCGACGGCTGCGAAGAGTTTATCGCCGGTTGCAGTAATGCCTTGAAGCGCTGCGTAATCTGTCAGGAGTATACCTAAGGCCAGGAACAAAGCATTTACGAAAAGTAAATTCACCCCGAGCAAGACCATATTCTTTTGCGAGTCTTTTAAGCGCGCGACCGTCAGATTTTTCTGCATCATGTCTTGATCTAAACCCGTCATAGCAACAGCAATGGACATGCCCCCAAGAAGCTGTTTCCACCATGCTTGTGTAGAACCTGATTTGATGACATATGCCATGTCGTTCGCAGAAATATAATCCCAAAAACTTTGCTGCTGAGGAACCACAGCTTTACCCACAAAATAGAGCGCCAAAGCCGCTGCAATAAGCATAAATGCAGTTTGAAGAGTGTCAGTAATAACTATGGTGGCAATACCCCCGGCTGCACTGTAGAGGGCGATGAGTGCGAGTACAGCTATTGCTGTGATGGGAAAGGGAATATGGAGGTCGTCGCATATCATTAATTGAACCACCATAGTGACGATATACAGACGGGCACTCGCCCCAACTATACGTGAAAGCAGGAAGAAAGCGGAGCCAGTCTTATAACTCGAAGCACCTAGTTTTTCACCCAGAAAACTATAGATACTGATCACATTATAGCGGTAGTATACGGGCAGTAGAACGAAAGCAATGAGTAAATAGCCGAAGAAAAAGCCCACAACCATCATTAGATAGGTCATTCCCGAGGCAGCCGTCCATCCAGGCACGCTAATAAAGGTGACACCGCTGAGTGAAGCGCCAATCATGCCGAAACTTACGAGCAACCAAGAAGCGTTTTTATTCGCGTTAAAGAAGGTAGCATTGGTGGCGCCACGCGAGGTTATTTTACCAATCAAAACGAGCACACCTACATAGGCAAGCAAGAGAATTAAAAAGAGCGTGTAGTTCATGTTCACAAATATGCGC
>NYXD01000013.1 GCA_002685435.1 Cryomorphaceae bacterium
TGCGATGAAAGATTATACCAAAGCGCAAGCGAAACTCAATCATTTAGAAGGATTGAATATGCGTTCGGTTGAACTACTTATTGCAAGGGCCCTGCTGCATTATCTCCTTGATGGAGTAAAATGTTGGCCCTTGCAATAAGTAGTTCAACCGAACGCATATTCAATCCTTCTAAATGATTGAGTTTCGCTTGCGCTTTGGTATAATCTTTCATCGCAATGTCAAGCTGCACTTCTTTCACCTTGAATACGAAAGCTAATGGATGAATTTCTTGCGCCAATGCCAGCGCGTTACGCATCTGTCCGAAGCTACCTGTTTCTAGATAATACTCCAGGATAAGTTCTAAATCTTCTACATCATAGTAGGGCTGACGGCCTTCATTCAAGGCTTGTTCAAACTGAACTACTAAAGTGTAGGTTTCCTGATCTTCGAATCGCATAGTAGAAATTTAAGCACAATTCAACGGCTTCACTAGGTCTGGGTGGTGAATTCGTTTAAAGCTATCAACACTGTTATTAACAATGACCATTTTGACAGTACCTTCATTGGGCACCACATCAGCCTGCCTTATCTTCGCTAGAAATCTAACCAAACAAGATGACCTTAATTAAATCCATCTCAGGAATTCGCGGTACCATTGGAGGTGCTGCCGGGGACAACCTAACACCNCTNGATGCCGTAAAGTTTGCGGCAGGTTACGGAGCTTGGCTCAAAGAACGACACAACCAATGCACAGTGGTGATCGGCAGGGANGCGCGTCCCTCCGGACAGATGATAGAAAATTTAGTCATTAGTACATTACAAGGCTTAGGAATAGATGTGATTAATACCGGATTAAGCACTACGCCAACGGTGGAGATGCTAGTGCCACGTTTCAAGGCATCGGGGGGTATCATCCTTACTGCTTCGCACAATCCGAAGGAATGGAATGCCCTTAAGTTGTTAAACGAGGAGGGTGAATTTGTTTCAGGAGATGACGGTGCNGCAATTTTAAGATTAGCCGAAGATGCGGACTTAGCTTTTGCGGAGGTGGATGATTTAGGCCNAGTATCGNANTGTAATGACGGTATGGAGTGGCATATAGAACAAGTTTTGGCACTCCCATCCGTAGATGCAGCTGCAGTGCGTGCAGGAGGATTTCATGTAGCAATAGATGCAGTTCATAGTTCTGGTTCGGTAGCCATTCCTCTGCTATTAGATGCGATGGGTGTTAGCTATGAAAACCTTTATCCTGAGCCTACGGGCCAATTCCCGCATAACCCAGAGCCCTTAGAAAAGCACCTTGGNGCCATNATCGATACGGTAAAATCCGGTTCGTTTTCAATGGGTATTGTCGTTGATCCCGATGTAGACCGATTGGCATTTATAGATGAAAAAGGAGCCATGTTCGGCGAAGAATATACGCTNGTTCTTGTTGCAGATTATTTATTGAGTTTACAGACAGGTGCAGTCGTGAGTAACATGAGCTCTTCTAAGGCGCTGCGAGATCTTGCAGAATCTAAAGGAGGAAGCTATACTGCCTCAGCGGTAGGTGAAGTTAATGTGGTGAATGAGATGAAGCGTACGAATGCTGTGCTCGGAGGGGAAGGTAACGGTGGAATCATTCTACCTGAACTCCATTACGGCAGGGATGCACTCGTGGGAATAGCTTTGGCATTAACACATTTAGCAAAATCGGGTAAAACCATGAGCGAATTGCGTGCTGGATATCCNGAATACTACATGGCAAAACAAAAAATTGANCTCGTACNNNGNCTNGANGTCGATGGTATTTTAGCNTCTATTGCGGAGCGTTATTCTAATGAGGAANTNAGTACAATAGANGGNGTAAAAATCACATGGTCAGANCGTTGGGTTCATTTACGTAANTCAAATACNGAGCCCATTGTNCGNATTTATACGGAGGCGCCGTCTGTCGANGAAGCGACNCNNTTGGGACAANATTTCATGGATATNATCGCGTCNCTCGCNTAAGACTTCCATCAATNCNTTCTAACTCCTATCTTTGAGCAAACCTAATTGCACAGAGATGGGAGTTATTTTTTTGGACAATGCTGCTACTACACCTTTAGAACCTCGCGTCAAAGAGGAAATGATTCGTATGATGGATAATTTCGGCAATCCGTCGAGCACACATCTCAGTGGTCGTGGTGCGAAAGTTGAGGTTGAAGTCGTTCGTAAGCGTATAGCGCAATCCATAGGAGCAGAACCCGGTGAGATTTTCTTCACTTCTGGAGGAACCGAAGCGGATAACATGGCGCTGTTTTGTAGCGTACGTGATTTAGGTGTTGAACGTATTATTACTACTCATATAGAGCATCACGCTGTCGGCCATCCCGTAGAATTTATGGTGGAGCGCGGTGAAGTAAAAGCGGCGTATTTGTCTGTTGATGCGCACGGCGATATCGATCTTGAAGAATTAGAAGCCTTACTTAAGAACGGACCAAAAACGTTGGTGAGTTTGATGTTTGCAAACAACGAAATAGGCAATTTGAATCCCGTCGCTGAAATCAGCGCGATGTGCAAGAAATACGGGGCCTTATTTCATTCTGATACGGTTCAAGCCATGGGTCATTTGCCCATTAATGTTCAAGAAGTAGCCTATGATTTTCTAACGTGTTCTGCGCATAAAATACACGGCCCTAAGGGCATTGGATTCGCGTATGTTCGCAGTGGATTGAAGATCAAGCCTCTGATTCAGGGTGGTGCACAAGAACGCAATCTGCGAGCTGGAACTGAGAATACTATTGGGATTTGCGCCTTAGGAAAGGCCTTTGCTATTGCCACAGAAGAAATGGCCGAAGACCAGAAGCACGTAGAAGCATTGAAGCAGTATGTGATTGATGGCGTTAAAGCNATTGTTCCTGGAGTNAAGTTTTTTGGGCGNAGTTCGGAATTGGACCGNAGTCTTTANACAGTNTTGAGTATCGCGATTCCGAAAACGGATAACGATATGCTCACTTTTACCATGGATATGAAGGGCGTTAATGTGAGCGGTGGTTCTGCATGTACTTCAGGTTCGAACCAAGGCAGTCACGTGATCCGTGCTTTAGGGGANTGGACTGCAGATTACCAGCCCGTTCGAGTATCGTTTAGTAAATTTAATACGAAAGATTGTGCTGAGGGCTTCTTGAATGTATTGAGAGAACTTTACGCTGAATCTCCGGTACACGCCTAGCGNANGAGAGTTACGGTTCCTATTCGGACTTCATCACCACCAGTGAACCGGTAGGTATATACATCTTGAGGTACAGGCTTGCCATTNAAAGTNCCGTCCCAAAATTCATTGAATGGATTTTCACTACGGTAAACTTCATTTCCCCAACTATCGTAAATTCTAAAGGTTGGGTCTTCTAGACAACTGTTGCCGTAAATCTTGAATTCTTCATTGTCTTTATCCCCATTTGGCGTGAAAGCTGTTGGAATATAGACNCGTCCTTCAATGCGCACAATAGTAGCCATAAAATCAAATTCATAGGCTCGATTACACAATGTGTCGATAATAGTNAGTGTTACATCTTCAAGTCCTGATTCTGGGTACCNNAAGGTNGGTATCATACCAGTATCCGAATTGCCGCTGAAGTCCCATTCGAAGATCATTGTACTGTCCACGTTTTGGTAAATGACGTCAACACCACCGTAACGACAACTGTCGGTGAATAGGTTCACCGTAGGCACATTCGCATCGTCATCGAAAACAATGGTGAAGAGTTGGTCATATCCAACGTCACAGAAGCTGTCCCTAGCAGTAACAGNAGCTGTATAGGTAGCAAAAGCAGGGTAGGTATGGTTCACAACGGTGTTGGTCGTTGTAAGTGTTGTACCATCGCCGAAATCCCATTCGTAATAATCGGCATCTACTAACTGGTCCGTCCATACGACTTCACGAAACAAATCACAGCTCGCATAATCTTCCTTCCAATCACAGATGGGGAACGCTGCCGTATCGTGAACGATCTGCACATAGGCGGTGTCGTAACTATCGCATATTGTATCTATAGCGACTAGCATTACATTATACGTGCCGAGGTTGGGGAAGGTGACGATGGGTTCTGTAAGATTGGAGGTGTCGCCTTGGCCAAAATCCCAGAAGTAAGCATTGGCGTTTGTACTGTTATTCGCNAGACGAAGGGTTAATTCATAACAGCTNGTATCCGGTAGAAAATTCAGATCTACGGANGCATCTGCTTCTATGGCCGTTTCGAAGTCCAATTTTATCACNCCTAGNTTACAGTTGCTGCTGTTNTTGGTTTCGGANAANGCNCCNGGNGTNGTNGGNANNTCATCNTTNCCNCCGCANCCNGCNCANACNGCNTGGTAAATTCGGCCNCGGTCGTCAAATCTCGANGTACCTCCATCCACGTGTTCAGAACTGGTAGATCCNCCNAAATAACTCCCGTAGGAGAACGAGCCGAAGTTCTTACTGAGCACCATAAAATAGAAATCGGAGCCGTTAGTAATGGAATCTAATGCATCTGAAGAAACGGGTAATTGCTCTACTGTAGTATTGTAATAGCCATTGTTCGTTACGCCACCCCAACCGGAAAGTAGTATGTTTAAACAGTCGTCAACATTGAATGCAGTTGGCACTAGATTTTGAACTCCCTGCGGTGAGCCAAACGCTGTAGATGCGGAGCTTGAGGTAAGGTCGTTGCTCAGTTTGTGAATGAATTGTTTTCTGTATTGTGGTGTGCCCCACGAGCCATTGGAAATAGGGTAGGCACCTTGTGTTTGACCGAAAGCATAAACGTTACCTAGTTTGTCTACATCAAGAATGAAACTCTGATCGTATGCGCTTGTGCCGAGATAGGTTGATTGCTGCAGCGCACCTGTTGAAGCATTAAATTTCGCAACATAACCGTCATGACTGCCGCCGTATGTGTTTTTATAACCACCGGTCGTGCTGGGTAGATTGTTACCGACCGTACCTCCTGTTACAAAAACGGCGCCGTTGTGAAACTTTAAACTGTACCCAGCATCGTCGCTTGTACTACCGTAATAGTTACTCCATAAGAGCGAGGTACCCGCGGCATTGAGTTTAAATACAACTGCATCTTGACCGCCAGCTTTCGAACAACTACTGCAATTTGTAGAAGGGAAGTTGGTACTATTTGTAGAGGCAGTGACATAAATGTTGTTTGAACCGTCGATTACAACTTCACCACGGGCGGCATCACCATAATTTTTAACGATGTTGGTATTGAGTCCGTCGTTTCCAGTTCCGCCGATATAGGTTGAACTGAGCAAAGCTGTACCGCTGGTATTGAAACGCGTGATGAACAGGTCGGCCTTTTTAAATTCATAGCCGTTAATACTCACAGAAGTTCCACCCGCGTTGGCGGATTGAATGGGATTCTGTGTTGGGAAATTGCTACTCCCTGTAGTGCCCATGACAATTAAATGACCATTACTATTTACTACTAAACTGTGTGGATGATCTGGTGCTGTACCACCGAGATAAGTAGCGTAAAGCATGTTATTTCCTTGCGGCTCAAATACGGTAATAGTTATGTCAGGGTTGAAACCTAAGTTAATTCCAGCAGGATCGTTGTAGGTGGTTTGGAATGCGCCTGTCGAAGCCACATAGCCCGTAGCGAATGCCACACCAGCACCGTATAATCTGCCTTGATCATCATAGGTAGCACTGAAGCCCCAGTTGTCTGTTAACGAGCCGCTAAATGAGGTGAAAATGAGTTGAGGGTCTAAGACAAGTGAATCTAAGGTATGTGCAATCGCCTCCGTCTTAAAACGTAGGATATTGTTGTCTTCTTCATACCACAACCCAAAGTCAACGCGCTTGCCGTCTTTCCAGCCCCAACCGACAGGTGCACTTTCGAGAAAAGTACCAATAGACGTATGAATTATTAATGCACCTTCTGGACTGATTTCGGCTTTAGTCGCACCTTCATAGATCCATTGAATAGTATCTACAGTTGACGGATCCGTCAGGTGCCATTGGTATTTTACATGGTTTCCGCTTTGACCAAATGCTAAAGTAGAGTGCGGATACAGTCCTTCGTATGATAAGCCGCGGGAGGGCCGAACGCCACCTCGCCAAAACGTTGAATCTTCGCCTAAAAAATAATTATGGTAAAATTCCGTGGGTTTTCGCCCTTTCGCTACCGTGGGTTTAGCATTTAAAAATTTTAGGCGTACCGAATGACACTGCAACAGATCCGCTTCATGACTAAGTCCTGCTTCGTGCATGTCGTGACCGTGGAGGTCTTCTAGATGACGTGCATCGCGTAGGACAATTTGTACCGCATCTTTTTCGAAAAACAATCCACCATATTTCAGGGGCATTTTATGCGAAAAGTTGCCTGACCACTGTCCTTCGTTAGGCACAAAAAGCGCTTCCTGTCCCGATGCAGTGGGGAAGAGCGTGAGCACGAGAAAAAAGGAAAGTAATCTTTTAAGCATAGAATAAAGATATATCAAAAAGGATGCCTTAATCCAAACGTTTGACAAGGACCATTAGTTTGTTTTTGCCTTGTTTAACAGCAAACAATTTGTTTTNTCGACCTTCTTTCCACCCNAATTTTTTTCTAATGACTTCGGGATGTTCGGGATAGCCGATGCGCTCAATAGCGCCGCCCTCTGAGGGCAGCTTTACTTTGTAAGGTTTCGCGACTTCAATGACTTTGTAGCACTTGAAGAAGAGAGAGGTANGGGGGAGCTCGTCTGTCGTGTAGAGGTTGCCTACGGTCCATTTTTTCCAAAGTTGTTCTATAGCAACCTCTTCATGCAATCTACTTTTCGCCAGAGCGGGTCCAGGTTGAATTAGGTATTCATCCAATTCATTTACAAATGATAATGCGATTGCTTTATTTGAACTAATGNGCTCTATNGACCCGTTTTCTTGTAGTAAAACGGCTTTAATTGCGGGCGGACCAATGTATCCTTCGTGCTGTATAGCGAGCACCTCCTTGCATTCGCCTTGGTATTCTACGATATGAATCTCACTTAAATNTTCCAGTTCATAAAGCACATTCAAGTCAACCATAGGGCTGTGCTTTGTCATTAGCGTATGGCCTAGCTTGAACAGCTCATGTTGCAGCGTAACAACATTTGGACTTGCATCTCGAAGTGCAACAGACTTNCCGTTACCCGTTCTACGATCCGGATCAAGGTATATGGTGACTTCTGATGGGGAAACATCTTTTTCATGAAGCCAACATTTTAGTTCAGGGAGCACTGATGTTGCCGTGCCTGCGGTGTGGGTCGTATTTTTTAGGTTGAATTTTAAAAGTTTGGACAATCCAGGGTCCAATTCATTTGCGAAATGACCGAAAGAGCCGTCACGTTGTGTAAAAGCCCATGAGTCGATACCCATTCCTGCGCACAAATCTACCGTGAACTGCGAAGAAATCAATGATGCCTTGTAGAGCGCTGTTCGTTCAGAGCTACTTTGTTCAGTAGCTTGTCCGGTAGGGAATATCCAGTTTGCGAGGAGTAAGGAAGGGAATTTATTAGCATACTTACGCTGTACCTCTAATTGTGCAATCCAACTGGCATAGGGGCGTTTTAGGCCAAATTTTAAACGGAGATCTTTCAGAGCTGTGTCTTGATGAGATGCCAACCAGTCTTTTGNCTCTGGACGTTCTAAATCTTCCGGATGTACTTGCTGTTTGGGATGTGCCATACGTTTAGTTACCGGANGATTCCCAGCCTTCCTTGATCGTATTGATGACAATTCTTAGGATACTGTATGCAGGTACAGCAAAGATCATCCCACCGACCCCGAGCAGAGTACCTGCTATTGAAATCACCAAGAATATTTCAAGCGGATGAGCNCCAACACTATTGGAGAAAATTAAAGGTTGGAATACTATATTATCTAGCAATTGCACCGCGGCAAAAAGACCAATCAATAGATACAAGCTCTGCAATAAATCAACCGTAGTGGCGGGATCTGCAAGGCCTGCAGTATATAATTGACCCATACCCAATAAAATACCGAGACTCGCTCCAATGAGCGGACCAACGTAAGGAACGAGATTAAACACAGCTGCAGTAAGGGCGAGAACAACGGCACCCTTAACCCCAATCAGTCCCATGCCCAGAGATAGCAATAAGAAAATGAGGGTGATTTGTATGAGGATTCCAAAGCTGTAACGTGTGACTACACGCTTGATACCGGGTACCATCTCATCGATTTTAGTGTGGTGTTTTTGAGGTGTGATATAATCAATAAAATGGTGCGCCAATTCTTGCTCGCGAATTAGGAAAAATGAAATGAATGCAATTGAGAATACGCTTATTATTACATTTCCCATACTCCCGATTAACCCACTGAGTACATTGCTTATGGCATCTACAGATGCAAATTCTTGTAGGCTCTTGTTGACTTGTTCCAATTCTGCCTGAGAATTTATTCCAAAACTTGAGAGTACGGCGTCTAATTGGTTCCATTCTGTCTCTAGACTTGCGATTAATCGGTCGTATTCTATGGTGCTTAAAAAGGAAAATTCTTTGATCAACAATGGGAAAAACCAAGTCACAATACCGCTTAATATTGCCCCAATTATCAAAAGGGTAATCGCCGCATTCCCTGTTTTTCCGAGATACTTTCCGAGTACTGTTTTGAANTGAAGTATTTTGAAAAAAGGACGTCCTAAAACGCTGATATANAAAGCTATAAAAGCGTATATAACCACGCTCTTAATNGTCCATAATACATAGCTTAAAGCAGCTAATGCCAATAGCTGAAGGCAGGCTTTAGCGAAGGGTTGGAATTCAAAGTTTTTCATGGCTGCTGGTTTCTTACTGTTGCCCAATGTAATAAGTTTGCGCCCATTTTCAATGCAGTTTCTCGCTTCTCCTTGGAGTCTGCGTGTACTTCTGCGTCTTCCCAACCATCGCCTAAATCCGTTTCTAGTGTCAGCAGTGCCACCAATTCTCCTTTCACAAAGTAACCGATTGCTTCAGGCTTGCCATTGTCATGTTCATGAATCTTAGGCATCCCTTCGGGAAAGGGGAACAAGGAATTAAATATAGCATGGTCGTGCGATACATGTTCAATAGTGGCTGTCGGGAACACCTGTTTAAGCGCTTCTTTCGCATAGGACGACATTCCGTAATTATCGTCTATGTGAAGAAACCCTCCATTTTCGGTAAACAATCGCAGTTGGTCGGCCTGTGTCTCAGATAGTATGATCCGGCCATGGCCAGTAGCATGTAAAAAAGAAACACCACTTACGAGCAACGACTCTGCAGTTGTAGGCTCTGAACGAACTAAAGACTTAGCNTCGGTACTTTTATTGTAGAATTTGCTGAGGTTTTTTAAAGCGGTCGGATTGGCATACCAATCACCGCCGCCGTCATATTTAAAAACGGCCAATACCTGAGCTTCGCACACTTGTGCACAACCTAGAAGTACTAAAAGGAGTGATCGTTGCANTCTTTTCATTTGTATTCAAAAATAGTGAAACATACCACTCNTTCGTTAGAGGATAATACAAACTCATTGTTCAAACAATTTATATATCGAATGATTAAATTTGTAGTAATGAAAAATCGACTTTTATACCTTTTCATTGCATTGACAAGTTTTTACGCGAACGAAGGACTTGGACANTGTGTAAAAAGCACGCCNTATACTCAAAACTTCGATNGTTCGAATTGGGTAGCGCAATCCTCTTGGTTAAATNCAGGCTCCATACCCTCATGTTGGAATCGTTTACTTTCNACAGGAAATTACCTNTGGATGGCGGGCCCANCAGCCTTAGGNACCATTAATTCAGGACCTAGTGCAGATCATACTTCTGGAACTGGAGGATATGCCGTGGCAGAGGGCTGGAGTACTTCGGGTACTTTCAGAACAGTGACGCATCTAATCACTCCACCTATTGATCTAAGCAACGATACAGTTCCACGATTAAAATTTTATTACCACATGTATGGTGCTGACATTGATCTGCTCGATATACGCGTTCGTAAAGTTGGCACAACCTCTTGGACCCAATTGCATACCGTTAACTCGTCAACGGCATCAAGTCAATTTACATCACAAAATTCGGCTTGGCGTAAGCATGTTGAGTCCCTTGCGCAGTGGGCGGGCGATACAGTACAAATCAGGTTTTCAGCGAAGCGCAATACCTCCTTTAGTTGGTGGACACAGAGTAGAGTGGCTCTTGATGATATTACTATCGAAGAAACACCAAGCTGTGATCAACCTGTAAATCCTGCCATTTCAAATTTGCTGTCGACCTCGGCGAATGTCAATTGGACGACGTTAAATACGAACCAAATCGGTTATCAAATTCAGTATGCTCAGGGCAATTCAGGTGCTAGTTTAGGTACTGTTGTCAAT
>NYXD01000014.1 GCA_002685435.1 Cryomorphaceae bacterium
CAACAAGGTTTTCGTATTGACCAACTCGTAGGTGACCGTCGTAGTTTAGCAACCTCCTCTGCCTTAGCCTCATTAGGCTTCGGTATACTCACAGCCGCCACACTTTACTTCTTCCATACAGGTAAGCTCAAACTTTTGAGTAGTGCAGCGGTCATTGGTGGAATAGCTTTATTAGATCTAGGACTGTTCACTACAGATCAGGTTGAACGCGAAGATTTCTTAAGCCAGCGTCAATGGGAAGCCCAGTACGCACCTACTCAGGCAAATAATGCCATTAATCAAGATAAGGACCCTCATTTCCGCGTGTGGAATGCCACCGTTGGTTTGACCAATGATAGTTATACGAGCTACCATCACAAAAGTATTGGCGGCTACCATGGCGCTAAACTCCAGCGTTACCAAGATTTGATTGACAACCAATTAAACAATCAAAACATGGCTTGCTTCAGTATGCTCAACGCGAAATACATCATTACTCAGGGGCAAAACGGTCAACCCACAGCACAGCGAAATCCGGATGCATGTGGGAATGCATGGTCTGTACAAACCATCAAGATAGTACCAGATGCAGATGCGGAGATGGCGGCCTTGAACGCTTTCAATCCGAAGAACACAGCTGTAGTTGATGCACGATATACCTATTATGTTACAGATAAATTAACTTTTGACCCTGCTAAAGTTCGCTTAACGAACTATGATCCTAAATATTTAGAATATGCTGTCGAAGGCGGTGATGCATTCCTCGTATTCTCCGAACTATTTTATGAAGGATCTGGAAACGACTGGCAAGCCTATATAGATGGAGAGCCGGTAGAGCACATACGCGTAAACTACCTGCTTCGTGGACTCTCTGTGCCTTCTGGCAAACATGAAGTGGTTTTCGAATATGCACCCAAATCACATTTCACCGGACAAAAAATTAATTATGCCGGTTCCGGCATCATCTTACTCTTACTCTTTTGGATGGGCTTCAAGCAAATTCGCGAAGGCACCAACGGGTAAAACAAGAGCGAGTATGAAGCACAAAAAAAGCCGCCCCTCGGGCCGGCTTTTTTTGTGGTCTTAATTCCGTAAAATTTCTTTCAGTAAGCGTTTGGCTTGAACATCACGGGCATAGGCCTGAACTTTCGATGCATCCGTTCGTGGTGCACCTTCCTCTTTCATCCCGCGAACGTATTCAGCAATGGACGGTACTTCCTTGTAATCGAATACGGCTCCTGCAGCAGTACTTTTAATGATATCAGCCGCATCCCCTTCCACTGGACCCAATCCTAATATAGGATTACCCGCACCTAAATAATCGAATAATTTACCCGGGACGTGACCTGTAGCACTAGCTACGTTGGGCAACAAGAATAACATGAGGTGACAATCCAGTAGGTATTGGTTTAATTGGGCCTTAGGCACATAGTCCTCAAACGTGAGATTTACATGTTCATTGACGGCCTCGAGCGTCTCACGACTTTGACCATCCCACGAACCCACAATGCGCAGGTTCATTTCAAAATCTAGTGAGTTTAAAGCGGCAACCAATTCACCACAGGGGTATTGTGCCGCAAGTGTACCGGCATAAAGCAATGTAAATTTTGAGGGACGCCGAGGAATTAGTGTACTAAAATCTTCGGGATCGAAACCATTCGTCAAGGTATGCACGCTACCCTTCTGCAAGCCGCCTTTTTGTTCGTACAAACCGCTCCAGCTTGGGCTGACACTAATCAACTCATCGCAGGTTGCAAACACCTTACGTTCCAAACCTCGCTCATACCAACGCGTCAATGCTGTTGGGTAAAACTTACGGTAATAGTAAATATCTGTCCATGGGTCTCTAAAATCTGAAGTCCAGTGCACACCAAACTGTTCTTTAAGCTTTAACCCGACCAACTGCGTACTGTGCGGCGGCGATGTCGTTATCCAATGCCGAACATCTTCTGTCCTGATGAGCTCCGATGCAGCTGCAAAGGCATGTGAATTCCAACCTTTACGGGCATCCGGAACAAAGAAATTCCCGCGGACGAATCGGGCCAATTTCTGTAGGATACTCACATTTGCATCTTCACCAGAAAACCCACTAAATGGCACGGACTTTTTACCTGTAACCTTTTTATAGGCCCCGAACTTTTCCGAAGTCCCAGTCCTGTAGACCTTAATGGTCGTATCAACGTCCTTGAGCAAACCTTCGTCTCGCAACGGATAGGTTGCTTTCTCAGCATCTACAGTCACCACATACAAGTCAACACCATCGCGTGCTAAATATTTACTGAGCTTCAGCCAACGCTGAACCCCAGGACCACCAGCAGGCGGCCAATAGTATGTGATGATACCAAGCTTCATTTACTCCTCTTTCTTGTTTTCTTTAACCTCGACGTAGTCTACATATTCGCCTACATCCTTGGGCACCTTACTAGAGGAAGGTCTCTTTCCTTTGGGTTCGTTCTTCCTTTGACCCGATGAATTGCGGTTCGAACCGCCTCTACCTCCAAAAAAACGATCTAGCCATCTAAAGATGAGCCAAGCTAAAATGGTAAGTGATAAAAAACGAAACATGGTGAAAATTTTTGTCAAGATAAAAAGAATCCCGGCGCCTTTCGGCGTCGGGATCTCAAAGCATATCTTTAAAATGATCTAGCGGCTTAAGTATAAACTTCTTTCGCTGTGTAATTTTTTAAATACCGGATCCTTTAGGTCCTTGATGAAATGAATCTTCTCACCGGTTGACTTCATTTCAGGTCCCAATTTCTTATTCACATTAGGGAACTTACTGAACGAGAATACTGGAATTTTAATCGCGTACCCCTCAAGGTATGGATTGAAATCAAAGTCCTTCACCTTCTTAGTTCCCAGCATGACCTTTGTAGCATAGTTCACATAAGGCTCACCATAAGCTTTACAAATAAACGGTACTGTTCTAGAAGCACGTGGATTCGCCTCAATGATATAAACTATATCGTCTTTAACAGCGAATTGAATATTTATGAGCCCCTTTGTTTCAAGCGATTTAGCAATATTNATAGTGTGCTCTTTAATTTGCTGCATCACTAAGGGGCCTAAGTTGAACGGAGGCAATACNGCNGAAGAATCTCCNGANTGTATACCACAGGGCTCAACGTGCTCCATTATACCGATGATGTANGCATCTTCACCATCACAAATAGCATCAGCTTCTGCCTCAATAGCTCCATCAAGGTAATGATCTAATAACACTCTATTGCCCTCAAACTCTTTGAACAGGTTCACCACATGGCGCTCCAATTCTTGCTTATTGATTACAATTTTCATCCCCTGACCACCCAATACATAAGACGGGCGAACGAGAATAGGAAATCCTAAGTTGTCAGAAATATCTAAAGCTTCATCTGCCGTTGTCGCTACATCGAACTCGGGGTAAGGAATATTAATGTCTTTTAAAAGATTCGAGAAACGTCCCCGATCTTCAGCTAAGTCCAAGGCTTCGCTAGAGGTACCAATAATCTCAATTCCGTAACGGCTCAGTTTCTCGGCCAACTTCAAAGCAGTCTGTCCACCCAGCTGCACAATAACACCACGCGGCTTCTCATGCAAGATAATATCGTANATNTGCTCCCAGAAAACNGGCTCNAANTACAGNTTNTCCGCGGTNTCAAAATCTGTACTTACNGTTTCAGGNTTACAGTTGATCATTATNGTNTCATACCCTTCTTCNCGNGCAGCNAGNACNCCNTGNACACAAGAATAATCGAACTCAATCCCTTGACCAATTCTATTCGGCCCTGAACCTAAAACAACTATTTTCTCTCGTTCTGTAACGACGCTTTCATTTTCAATGATTTCTACACCATCAGCTTTTTGATGCGGCATCTCGAACGTGGAATAATAGTACGGCGTCTGCGCAGGAAATTCCGCAGCACAAGTATCTACTAATTTCCAGACGCGATTAATGCCTAGATCTGTTCGCTTCGTGTGAACCTCGCTTTCGAGAGCATTAATCATATGAGCGATTTGGCGATCAGCAAAACCTTTCATTTTCGCCTCCTGTATGAGCTCTTTTGGCAAGGATATTAGGTTATGCTTTTCGATTTCAGACTGCACACGTGCTAAATCTTCAATCTCTTTTAAGAACCACATATCAATCTTTGTGATGTCGTAAATGGTCCTGAGCGGAATACCCATTTGTATCGCATCATAAATCACAAACAAGCGGTCNGAAGAAGCATATTCTAATTTGTGTAAAATGGTGTCATGATCGGTCAATCCTCTGCCGTCCGCTCCTAAACCATTACGCTTAATCTCAAGAGACTGCGCCGCTTTATGAAGGGCTTCTTGGAAACTTCGACCGATTCCCATTACCTCACCTACTGCCTTCATCTGAATGCCGAGACGCGTATCTGCACCTTCAAACTTTTCAAAGTTCCAACGAGGAATCTTCACAATCACATAATCCAACGTGGGCTCAAAGTAAGCCGTTGTAGTTTTNGTGATTTGATTATTTAATTCATCTAGAGAATAGCCAATTGCGAGTTTCGCAGCTACTTTCGCAATAGGATAACCTGTTGCTTTTGACGCTAGAGCAGACGAACGACTTACGCGTGGATTGATTTCAATAGCAACGATATCCTCATTTTCATCAGGACTAACCGCAAACTGAACATTACAACCACCTGCAAAAGTTCCTATACTACGCATCATCTTAATGGCCATATCGCGCATTTTTTGATACGTGGTATCACTCAACGTCATCGCCGGAGCCACGGTAATAGAATCTCCAGTATGTATCCCCATCGGATCCATGTTCTCAATAGAACAAATGATGATGATATTGTCGTTTTTATCGCGCAATAGCTCAAGCTCATATTCTTTCCACCCGAGCAGTGCTTTATCAATCATTACCTCATGGATCGGAGAAATTTCCAATCCGCGGCTCAATGCGGTGTCAAATTCTTCTTCACTATGGACGAAAGTGGCACCGGCACCTCCTAAAGTGAACGAAGCACGAACACACAACGGGAATCCAAACTCTTGGGCAGTTTCCTTTCCACGTAAGAAAGACTTCGCAATTCTCGAAGGAGCCATGGGAATATCTATCGTCTCCATGAGCTGACGGAATTCGTCACGGTCCTCAGTGATATTGATTGCTGCAATATCCACTCCAACAATGGCAACCTTATTATCCTCCCAAACACCTTGCTTGTCGGCATCGATACACAAATTCAATGCAGTTTGACCTCCCATTGTAGGTAATACAGCGTCAATATCAGGATGGTTTTGTAAAATCTCCTCTATACTCTCCACCTCCAAAGGCTTCAAATANATATTATCCGCAATGACCTCGTCGGTCATAATGGTTGCTGGATTTGAGTTAATTAAGGTTACAATGATTCCTTCTTCTCGGAGACTTCTTGAGGCTTGCGATCCAGAATAATCAAATTCACAAGCCTGGCCAATNACAATGGGACCAGATCCGATAATAAGTACGTGTTTGATGGAAGTGTCTTTCGGCATGAGCTTTTAAGATTTGTACAAAGTTAGTGGTGGTTTGGGCCAAAAAAAAGGTGTTGCTTTCGGCAACACCNATATCTTATCAAAAGGTTTTTAACATCTATTAACCTTTGTAATTCCCTTTATCACTAACAGTCAAACTCTTGCGACCTTTAGCACGACGAGACGCCAATACTTTACGTCCGTCAAAAGTCTCCATTCTTGAACGGAATCCGTGCTTGTTTCTACGTTTTCTATTACTTGGCTGAAATGTGCGTTTCATAACAATACTTTTTACCCTGGTTGTTCGGGGGGTGCAAATATAGAATAGACTTTTTAAAACACAACCCCCGTAAATGAATTTTTAAAAAAAATCCCTCTCACGAATAAACCGCGCCAATGGTCACTGCTAAAAGGGGCTCTTATTACGTACGCACTTGCATAAAACTGTATGTTTAGGGGATCAAATATATCCAATGATGAAGAAATTTTGGAATGAACGATACGCTGATTCTCAGTATGCGTATGGTACAGAACCTAATACTTTTTTCAAATCTCAAATAGACCAACGCCCAGCTGGCCGCATACTTTTGCCCGCGGAAGGTGAAGGAAGAAATGCTGTTTATGCTGCAAAGCGAGGTTGGGATGNGGTAGCTTTTGACCAAAGTGAAGCCGGCGAAAAGAAAGCAATGAAATTAGCTAAAGCTGCACAGACATCCATTACCTACCGCATCGGAGACGCAATGAGCTTTAACGAAGAAACTGGCTTTGATCTCCTATTCTATGGTTTCTTCCATGTACCACCTGTTGATCTGCAACCTATATATGATCATTTGAATTCATTCCTCAAACCCGGCGGCCAGGTTTTACTCGAGGGATTCTCAACAAAAAACATAGGCAGAGGAAGCGGTGGGCCACAAAATGAAGCGATGCTTTTTTCAACCAGCCGCGTTAAGTCGTTGCTTCATGACTTCAAAACACTTGAAGTATGGGAAGAAGAAATTATACTCAACGAAGGTCCTTTTCACCAAGGAAATGCATGTGTGATACGAGCGATTGGGGTTAAATAACTTCTAATGAATTAATTAATCGTACCTTTGCACCACGAAAAGAGCGTCTATCTTTCCAAGTAGGGTCAAATTTTAGTTTGGGAAGCGCTGACGTTCATAGGGCGCACCCAGCGGTACTGGGCAACTAAAATTTGGCTAAGCCAACTCCATTTATGGAAACTTTTAAAGACAGTGGTCTACAACCTTCTATTGTGAAAGGTGTAGAGGCACTAGGGTTTGAAACACCTACACCTATTCAAAAGCTCAGTATTGAGCACTTATTGGAAAACGAAACTGACCTCATTGCTTTTGCACAAACAGGGACAGGTAAAACGGCAGCATTTTCTCTGCCTATTTTACATAATCTAGATCCTGATGTTCAGCACGTTCAAGCAATTATACTTGCGCCAACGCGCGAGTTGTGTCTACAGATTGGTAACGACATCGCTTCTTACACGAAGTTTATGGATGTAAAAGTCACATCTGTATACGGCGGTGCTCCCATCACGAAACAGATCAAAGAACTTCAGGGCCGTCCCCAGATTGTCGTAGGTACCCCGGGACGTACTTTAGATCTCATCCAACGCAGGAAATTACGTATTGAAGATGTACAGTTTCTTGTTTTAGACGAAGCTGATGAAATGCTTAGTATGGGTTTCCAAGACGAATTGGACGCCATACTTGACAATACCCCTGAGCATAAACAAACGTTATGCTTCAGTGCTACAATGCCTGATGGCATGAAGCACCTCACGAAAAAATACCTCAAAGATCCTAAGGAGATTTCTGCCGGTAAGCGAAACATTAGTGCTTCTAACGTAACACACGAATTGTATGTTGTTAGTTCGAAAAACACGTACGAAGCGATGCGTCGTATTGTAGATTTCAATCCCAACATATATGGTATCGTCTTTTGT
>NYXD01000015.1 GCA_002685435.1 Cryomorphaceae bacterium
ATGAATGAAATTGAAAAAAATGATGACATAATTTTGTTTATTGATGAGATACATACTATTGTTGGTGCAGGAGGAGCAACTGGAAGTTTAGACGCTTCAAATATGTTTAAGCCTGCTCTAGCTCGCGGTGAGATTCAATGTATTGGTGCGACGACGTTGGATGAATACCGTCAATTCATTGAAAAAGATGGTGCCTTGGAGCGCAGATTCCAGAAGGTGACCGTAGATCCTACATCGCCTGAAGAGACCGTTCAGATTTTGAACAACATTAAGGATAAATACGAAGAGCATCACAACGTACACTACACCTCGGATGCTATTGAAGCGTGCGTGCGTTTAACGCAACGCTATATCAGTGATCGGCACCTACCGGACAAAGCAATCGATGCGCTTGATGAAGCAGGTTCGCGCGTTCACATTACTAATATTGAGGTACCAGATGATATCACCCAGCTCGAAGCGAAACTAGAAGCGATCAAGGCAGAGAAAATAGCGGTTGTGAAAAGCCAGCGTTACGAAGAAGCTGCACGCCTTAGGGACGATGAAAAGAAGATTGAAGCACAATTAGAAAGTGCTCGTGAAGCCTGGGAGGCCAGTATTAAATTGAACAAAAAGACAGTGGATGAGCCAGAAGTGGCTGAAGTTGTAGCAATGATGACTGGTGTACCGGTTCAACGTGTCGCACAGCAGGAGCTTGAGAAACTCTCGCAAATGGAGGATCAATTGCGCTCAAACGTTATTGGTCAAGACGAAGCTGTAAAGAAGATCGTACGCGCCATACAACGGAACAGAGCAGGTCTTAAAGATCCTAACAAACCGATAGGGTCATTTATATTTTTAGGTCCGACAGGTGTGGGTAAAACCCAGCTCGCTAAAGAATTGACAAAGTTACTTTTTGATAGTGAGGACAACATGATTCGCATCGACATGAGTGAATACATGGAGAAATTTGCGATCAGCCGTTTGGTAGGAGCGCCTCCAGGATATGTTGGATATGAAGAAGGCGGCCAATTAACTGAAAGAGTACGCCGCAAGCCTTATTCGGTAATTCTCTTAGACGAGATAGAGAAAGCACATCCAGACGTTTTCAATTTGTTACTACAAGCATTGGACGATGGTCAAATCACTGATAGTCTGGGGCGCCGTGTTGATTTTAAGAACACCATCATCATCATGACTTCGAATCTAGGTAGTCGGCAGTTGAAAGACTTTGGTACCGGGGTTGGATTTGGCACCTCTGCACGTGAACAACGCAAATCGGACCTTGAGAACAGTGTAATTCAAGGAGCTCTTAAGAAGGCCTTTGCTCCAGAATTCTTAAATAGGATTGACGATGTTGTCTTGTTCAACTCATTATCGAGAGAGGATATTCATCGCATTATAGATATTGAATTGCGCAGTCTTTTCGGGCGTATCAAAGATTTAGGGTACCACATCAACCTAAGTGATAAAGCGAAAGATTTTGTCGCGGATGAGGGATTTGACGAAGCTTTTGGTGCTCGACCTTTAGCTCGTGCTCTTCAGAAGCTGATTGAGGATCCATTGGCAGAGAAGATTATATCTAAAGAAATTACCGAAGGAGATACCATTCACATTGATCTTACTGGTGAGACTTTAGAGTTTAAAATAGAAAAGGCACCGGTCTTAGAGCAGTCAGAGCCGGAAGAACTTCCTGAAGCATCAACAGATGGTACGTCAACTGTTGAGGAAGAATCTAAAGATTTGAAGAAGTAGTNTATAACAGGAATACCTGGTCGGGATTTTGTTCGAGCAGCTTNATTCCTATNGCATTAATNGTGGGTGAAGGACTAACAGGTATAAAGTTGGTTCTCGCCCACTCTTCGTTTGTGAGGTAATCGTCCCCGGTGTAAATGCCGGTAATATTTCCACGCTCTATAAATAGTGCTCCAAGCTCACCTGCAGGAAGTGCAAGAATGAGCCGTTGGTTATTACTTTCTAATAATTGATTCAGCGCCTCTCTTTGAGTCCATTCCATTTTACGGGCCAATTGCAAATAATCGGCCAGCCACTGCTGCCCGGTAACGTAAGAACCAAACTTGCGTAGTGCTCCGCTCCCAATTGCTTTTTGAACTACCCATTTCACCTCTCCTCTCCCATTCTCATAACTGTACAAGCCGAACTTTAGCGCCTGCTTCTTCTGCGCTTTATTTAATGGTGGCCAGTGTTGCCTGATCAAATGGTCCTCGTAGATGAGACTTAAAGTTTCATTCGGGAAAATTTCGAAGCTAATGCTGTGGCATTCTTTCATTAGACGCTGGTACTTCGTTGCACCTTGATCAGTGCTGAAGTGTTGAGTGATTCGGCTCTTAATATTCTTTGCTTTACCGATGTACAGTGGCATACCGAAAGCGTCCAGGAATTGGTATACGCCAGCCTCTTTTGGTAATTCGTCGTAAAAATGTGCCGGCATCAAGTCCGGAAGTTGAATACGCTTTAATAGACCCAATTTCGGATCATTTAACTTTTTATCGTCGTAATCCGCGGTGCAGCAGTGTATTAGTACTTCTGCGGCACACAGTGCGTCGCTTAGTGCGCGGTGAGGGTTATCATTAGCAACGGCTAAAGCCTGAGTTAGATGCGCTAGCGAATACCGACCAAACTCAGGGAACATGGCCTTTGCATATTTTACCGTACACAACTTTGGCATACGCCAATTGATTCCCGCTTCTTTGAATGCACGTTCAATAAAACTGTAATCGAAATTCACTGAATGTGCAACGAATACCGCACCGTCTAATTCGTCAAGTAATTCATGCGCTAAGGAAGCAAACGTCGGAGCGTTGGCCACCATGTCATCTGTTATGCCCGTAAGCATCTGTATGTTGTATGGAATACTCCGGTCCGGCTTAACAAATGAAGACCAACTTCGTGTAATCTTATTGTGTTGTACATGTACAATACCTATTTCAGTAATATCGTTTCCATTGGGTCTGCCTCCGGTGGTTTCTATATCTACAACTACATAATGCACCNCGTAAAGCTAGGTATACCTTATCTATTCCTTCGAGTGCAGTTCGTATATTTATCCAATGGATTTCCTCGTATGGATTTTATTGATTTTGGGTGTTATTGGCGCAGTACTACCGTTATTGCCGGGCCCCTTGCTGTCCGCAGCCGGTATGATGCTTTTGACCCAGTCTCCTTCCCTATCCGCAGATACCGAAATGTATATTTACATGTGGTCATTTGTGGGACTACTGTTTTTCTTGGCCGATTATTTTTTACCTGGATATATAGCGAAGCGCGGTGGAGGCTCAAAGGCGGCCTCTAAAGGAGCGACAATTGGTCTTTTACTAGGTCTTATAACCGGTCCTGGAATGTTCGTTGGCGCATTTATAGGAGCCTTTATCGGGCAGTACAGTACCAATAAAAGCATAGGCAATAGTTTAAAAAGCGCATTGCTAGCCACGTTCGGTATAGCTCTTGGTATCATTGGGAAATTAATCTACACCCTGAGCGCAGTTGCATTGGTATTGTCACTAGCTTCGATTTAATACCTATGGAAATACAAGTCAGCTCATCCTACACACTCAGCTACCCGGAATTGCACTTTCCCGATGGAATTACCTTCATCACGGGACCTTCTGGAGTAGGAAAAACAACGTTATTGCGTGCGCTACATGGTGAACTCAATTCTGAATTAGCGTTTATCGTAAATAAACAGAAGACCGCCCTGATGCCGCAGCAACAGCATTGGATTAGCTACATGACGATGAAAGAGCAGTTGTCAATGACCGTGGGTAAATTATGGGAATCCCTTGCTATCCATCTGGGACTACAGAATCATTTCGAAAAACTACCGGCAGAACTAAGCATCGGACAACAACAGCGTTTTTGGCTCTCTTGGGTTCTNGCTGANGATGCCCAATGGATACTATTAGANGAACCTACAAGCGCNCTAGACGACGATTGGGCGACTGCCGCGATACAACTATTCGAGCAAATTCGTAAGGATTATCCACATAAGAAAATGGTTATTGTATCACATGATGTTAGATTACTTCAAACTGATATAGAGGATCACCTTATCGCCTTATGAAACTAATACTTAAAATTTGGTGGTCACAGGTCCGAAAACGTTGGGTTGTTTTGGGTATTGCTTTGTTACTCTCTTTACTTACCTCTATCGTATTGCATTTACCTGGTGCTGCACAGCGCTATATGTATCAGCGTTGGCAGGAAAGTGCTACGCTCGTTGATGTTGTGATTGGGTATAAGGGTGCGCCTACCCAGATCGTGGCCAGCGCATTATACCGTATGGAGAACCCTACCGGTAATCTTCCCATTGAGACTGCAGAATATTGGCGAATGCACCCGTTAGTGCAAGAGGTTTGCCCCATTTCCCTCGGTGATAATATCGAAGGAATCCCTGTTATTGGTGTTGATACAAATTACTACGATTGGTTTGGTCTTCACTTCGAGCAAGGGAATAGGCCTTTAAATGCCAATGAAATCGCAGTAAGTGCTACGCTCGCGGCTCAGCATAAATATGTTCTTGGTGCAACGGTTCACACCGCCCACGGTAGTGATTCGAGAGGTGAAGCACATGCGCACCACGATCTATTGATATCGGGCATATTTTCTGCCGATCGTACTGCGGATGAGCAGTCGTACTTTGTGACAAACGCAGCTTATTCAGGCATGCATAATACTGATAATAAAGATTTTACCTCATTGTTAATGAAGTTAAAATCTAAATCAGGGCTATTAATGCTTCCCCGGGTTATTGCTAATCGAAAAAATGAACAAGGCGCATTTCCAGTATTTATTTTTGGTCAATTGCAAAAACAATGGCAACCCACTTTGGATCAAGCAACATTCTACGGAAAGCTACTTTCTTCATTTGTCGCATTACTTTTTATTGCCTTCCTCTACTTCATCGGAATGACCGAAAACACTACCATGCAGCTCCTACGTGTAAAAGGAATAAAAAGCAGTAAAGCTTTTTTAGCTACCTATGGNCTCTATCTCTTNGCTGGTTTTGGAGGATTATTCAGTGGAATCCAACTTTTCAATGTATTTGGCATGCCTTTAACGCTAGAACAAGGGGCCATTGGCTTGGTTCCACTCATATTGTCCGCTTTCCTACTCTATATGAAGACGAATAAGAAATGAAAAAGCTACTAGTCATATTATTCATTAGTCTTGTTTCAAATCCAGTGATGGCACAGAAAGTCGTTCCTTGGGAGCTTCTTGCTGTCCCCTATTCGACTACGCCAGATGGTCTTTACGAGCCTCAATTCCCCTCATATTTAGATCCATACGAGCTACAAGAGGTAGTTCTCCAAGGATATCTCGTACCGGTCGATGTGGAAGGAAGTCAATATGCTTTGAGTCGATATGCATTTTCGAGTTGTTTTTTCTGCGGAAACGCCGCACCTAATACTGTAGTTGAATTGGTCTTTAAAGAACGACCGGATGCTTTAATTACCGACCAATTCGTAGTGGTAAGAGGTCTTTTAGTTCTGAATAAAAAGGATCCTTATCGATTATTCTTTATCCTTAAAAATGTGGAATTCGCAGGATGAAAAGACTAGCGCTAATCCTATTCATAAACCTGTTTACAGCAGGCTACGCACAAGAGCGCCTAACTTGGAGCACGTTCGAGCGATTGAATTTTGAGGAGGTTTACGAGCCTACGACTGCAAGTTGGGTGCAAGTACCCGTCTGGACGGAAGAATTAAAGCAATGGAATGGGAAAACAGTTCAGATTACAGGATATATCATCGCGTTAGATGCTGTTAACGGGCAGTATGCGCTTAGCGCCTTTCCATTCTCGAGTTGTTTCTTTTGTGGTGCAGCCGGTCCGGAAAGCGTTTTAGAATTGGACCTGAAAATGAAAGAAAAATACCTTACTGATGAAGTCATCACTTTTAAAGGTGTTTTGGAACTAAATGCGGATCCTTTAAAATTTCCGCTCACTCTTAGAAATGCAATAGAATGATGGCTTTAAAGCGTATTTTATTAAGTTTTGCTAGTGCACTATTACTAGGTACGGCATTTTATTATTCAGGACCCAGTTCTACTGTACCAGTCTACGATTTATCCTTGCCTACAGTAAACACCTCCTTTGATGCGATTAACGATAGTCTACTGCATTTCGATACTAATTTGAAAGTGGAACCTTGCGCTATAAGTACTGTAAACTGGTATGATAGCGTGGGGCAAACGGAATATGTCTTGCTGTATTTACACGGTTTTAGCGCCACTCAACACGAAGGTGATTCAGTTCGATATTGGATTGCTAACAGATTACAAGCGAACGCATATTACCCTCGTATAGCTGGTCACGGATTGGAGGAGGAAGATTCGGTTCGTTATGCTACTTTCACTGCAACTGCTGCCTGGGAAAAGGCAAAGAAGGATTTTGCATTAGCAACTACACTGGGTAAGAAAGTCATCATTATGTCTTGTAGCACGGGTACTCCATTGGCCTTGAAACTGGCTGCTACATACCCGGAGAAAGTATACGCATTAGTGAATTACAGTCCTAACATAAGGCTGAATGATCCTTTAGCTGCGTTGGTTAATGATCCATGGGGACTTGAGTTACTAAAGTGGAGCTCAAGTCAAGCTTTTCGTGACCTTTCACCCCGTGAAGATGGAATAGTTGAAGACTGTAAACACCGCTCCTATTGTTGGGAAAGCGTCATTCAGATGCAATGGCTCTTAGAGACAACGATGATAGAATCAACCTTTAAGGCTGTAAGGGCACCTTCGCTGACCATGATGTGGAATGAATCCGATGAAGTAAGAGACAGAGTAGTCAGCGTTGAGAAAGCACAATGGATGCACGAAAACTTGGGATCTTCTGTGAAGCAATGGACCAATTGTGCTTGTAAAGACCATGTTATTCAAAATTATCAGACTAGTAAAGCAGTCGAGCATGTCCTTGAAACGACTCACACCTTCTTAATGCAACTCGCTGA
The DNA here is from genome assembly GCA_002685435.1 of Cryomorphaceae bacterium. Next base: position 6,951 of record NYXD01000015.1, read on the forward strand.
AGATGGTATTTGATTCACCTCAATGGCTATGGGCGACTGCTTTAGCACTTATCGTACCGATCATCCATTTATTAGGTCGACGAGCGATCCAGCCCGTTTCTATTCCCTCCTTAATGTGGCTGGACCAATTCAAAACTCAAGATCGCCGACGCAATAAGTTGAAAGAGTGGCTTCTAGTTTTACTTCGAATGCTTGTTATTTCCTTGTTCTTTTTTTCACTAGCTGGACCAAAAATTTCGAGTAAATCCACAAAACTTCTCGTCGATAATACTCCAGTGTTTTGGTCTCAAAAAGAGTCCTGGTTGCCTATGGCCCTTGATCTGCTACCAAAAGAAATGTATACGCTACATGTTAGAGGCGGTATATCATTAGGAACGTTTCGTTACGATGAATTAGAAGAGGCTCTTGAAGATTGGCCGCCTTCTTCCGCGCCTTTGCAGGATTTTGAGAAGGCTACTCTCATTTCTGCAGGCTTCACCAGTCTTCCAACGGGGGCTTCTCATTATTACCTTCCCAAGCGAAAGGCACTGTTCAATAGTTCCGTAGCTCTAGTGAACGAAAATACCCGAGAACAGACCTTTACCATCATCAACGGCCCACATAATGGCGGTTGGGAGTTGCGTGATTCAAGTAAATTATTATTGCAAGAATTCGATAGCATCGTGAGTATCCCCTGGTGGTCTATTCCTTCAGATGAATTGTTTTTGAGCTATACCGGGGATTCTATCATTGAAGATAATCGGCAAAAGCTCTATCGCCCTAGTCGGTTACCAATTATCGCAGTGAATGCAAAGGGCTCATCGAATCTAAGTGCATTACCTATAGATCAAAAATTGACATACACCAATGCGACTGATTTAGCGTCATTGCCGTTAAAAGCAATACTGGTATTAAATGGCTTTTCCTTTATACCTGATGTTCTTACGAATGAAGATTACATAATTCTTCGTATCGCAGGTGCACCAACGAAAACATTAGAGGAAGAAGCATTACCCGTATTGGATGAGAACTTTTATAAAGACTATTTTATTGGGGCTTCGGAGCAAAACCGTTGGCCTAACCCTAGGCTTTGGAGCGGCGATAATATGACTCATTTACAGCCTTTTTTGCGTACTTCAGGAGGAATCGTTATTGCAGGTTGGCAGAAGATAGTTGATGGTCCAACGATTTATGAGCAGTCCTTTCCTATCGAAAATTCAGATCATCCGTATTATAGAGCCCTTTTGCAGTGGGCGTCTAGTCACCAATTGCAAAAGCATAAGGTGGAACTAATTAATTACGGCGATGATAAATATGATGCTAATGTGAGAAGATTAGAGGAAGATAAAGTCCAGTATTACAGCTGGTCTACAACGCCCACGAATACAAGAAGTTCTGTCCAATTTTGGTCGGAAAGTAAAATAGCTTTGGCACTTGCATTGTTTTGCGCACTAATTGCCCTTATTTTTGCTAAAATTTAATCGAGATGCAACTCCTCTTTAAAAATGCCTACGTAGTTGACTTTCAAAGTCCTTACCATTTACAAACCGTAGATATTTTAGTTGAAGGGTTCCAGATTATTTCTATCGGAGATCTCTCGTCTCTTACATGTCCAAACATTGATTTAGCAGGTGCAACATTAACCACAGGTTTTGCTGAATTGCATAGTGATCTCGGTGAGCCAGGCAACGAAGAATGTGAAACGCTAGATACCGGTGCTGCTGCTGCGGCATCAGGTGGTTTTACTGCTGTAGGAGTTGTAAGTAACGGTACTCCAGGAATAGAAAATAAAACTGGCGTCGAATTCATCCTTAGTAAAGGTGAAAGCACATCGGTAAATTTAGTCCCAATAGGTTCTGCAAGCAGAAATAGTAGTGGTCAGGAGATGAGCGATATGTATGATATGTTTCAGCACGGTACGGTCTTGTTTGGCGACTACAAACGCGGAATTCAAAATGCGAATCTCTTAAAACTTGCCCTCCTATATACTAAACCTTTTGGTCGCATTATGGTGCATCCTGAAGATTCGAATCTTGCGGCTAATGGTCAGGTAAGTGAAGGCGTTACGTCTACATACGTTGGACTTAAAGGCATTCCTGATTTAGCAGAATCTGTTCAGATAGATCGCGATTTGAAGCTATTAGAGTATACTCAAGGTAGTTTGCACATCGCAAGCGTCAGTACTGCAGAAGGTATTGACGCAATTCGTCAAGCGAAATCTAAGGGCTTAAATCTCACTTGTAGTGTGAATATTCATCATTTACTTTTTGATGAAACTGCAGTATCTACATATGACACAAACTTTAAAGTGGTTCCACCTCTGCGCACGAAGAACGATCAGCAAGCACTTTGGGCAGCCATAGAAGACGGAACGGTAGACTGTTTAGCAGTGGATCACTTACCTAAAGATATCGAACATAAAGCCTGTGAATTCGACAATGCGTCTTTTGGCATGGCGGGATTTGAAGGTTCACTAGTGCATCTTTTGGATACGAAAAAGCTGGATTGGCCCATTCTTCAGCAAGTATGTTCGGCTAATCCTAGAGCATTATTAGGATTACCGGAGCTTAAGATTGTAGAAGGCGGTATAGCAGAGTTCACCATCCTGGATAAAAACGAATCTGACCTTACTGGATTTGCATCAAAGGCCTACAATAACCCTTTTAAGGGGACAACAACAGCGCATCGTGTTGTCGGTGTTTATGTTAATGGTAAATACCTAGGAAATTAGATATTCACAGGTATTCTGAGACCGTCGTAGCTCAGGTAGATACTTTCTGGTAATTCGCGCTCAACCTCTTCATGTTTACCCATGTAGTGGCTCATATGGATGAAATAAGTATGCTTAGCATTGATTCGTTTCGCCCATGTAATGGCTTGATCAAGATTGAAATGACTGTGATGGAGCTTTCTGTGCAGGGCATCTAAAATCAAATATTTCAATCCAACTAGTTGAAGCTCCGATTCATGTGGAATATCGTTCACATCCGTTAGATAGGCCACATCCCCTATTCTGTAGCCAAGGATGGGTAAATTTCCATGGTTCAAACCAATTGGGGTAATTTTAATTCCATTAATACTAAAGGTCTTACCCGCTTCAATAGGTGTCATTACGAAACGCGGTGCGCCTGGATATGGATGCTTTTCAAAGGCATAATGGAAGGCTTTCTTTACTCTGTTTAATACGCGCTGCTGACCATAAAGGGCCAATTCTTTATTGACACGAAATATGATGGGGCGTACATCATCTAATCCTGCAATATGGTCTTGATGCTCATGTGTGAAAAGAACAGCATCTATGTGTGTTAGCTTTTCGCGCAGCATTTGAAGACGAAAATCTGGGCCAGTATCAATCTGTAGCGAAAGCTCGGGAAAGCTTATGTGAACAGAGCTTCGAGTCCTATTATCGCGAGGATCTGCGCTATCGCAAACACTGCAATAACAACCTATCACCGGAACGCCTTGTGAAGTTCCAGAACCTAAAAATATCAATTCTCCTTTTTGGCTCATTCTTTGTAGGTTATTTAGCACCTTTTCATTCCGAAGGATGAAGACTAAATGTTACTTTTGTTTTAGTGATTAACCTATCAGCTATTCGCATGAATGACCGCGTCATCTTAACCACNGCCCAAAAGGCACTTAAAATTAATCTAAACTCAGAGATTTACGGCACNTTCGCTGAAATTGGAGCNGGTCAAGAGACNGTNCGNGAGTTTTTTAGGGCCGGTGCAGCNTCNGGNACCATNGCTAAAGCAATGAGCGCCTANGATAAGGCNTTCTCTGATGACATCTACGGTATAGAAGAGGACAACAGATATGTTACCGAAAGTAGATTGCGTAAGATGCTAAAGCATGAGTATAATCTCATTGAAAAGCGATTAGATCGTAATCTACACCCGAATAAGACGTATTTCGCCTACGCAAATACAGTGGCAACCATAAACTTTGCAAAGACCTTTAAGGGTCACGGGTGGATGGGAATTCGTTTCCAAACTGAGGCCTCAAGAGAAACGAACGAAATCATTATTCATTTTAGACTCGGTGAAAACGAAGCTAAACACCAGCAAGAAACAGTCGGAAGACTAGGGACAAATCTTATATTCGGTGCTTATAACTACTATGATGATCCGAAGTTCTTCCTATCCACTCTTTACGACAACATTGATAAAGATGCGATAGAGATTGACCTAATCAATTTCTCAGGTCCTGATTTTGAATCTGTTGATAACAGATTGATGTCATTACAGTTGATTAAAAACGGCTACACAGAGGCTGTTATTTTTGGTCCTGAAGGAAATAATTTACTACCAGCGGAATTACTCTACAAGAAACATGTACTCGCAATGCGCGGCTCATTCCGACCCGTGACTCGTGTAAATATGGATATGATTAAACGGGGCTATGATCTTTTCGCAAATGATAAAAAAGTGAACCCGGATCGTACGGTTGTATTGTGGGAAATTACTTTAAATAACCTTTTAGCAGATGGCGAACTGGACGAACAAGACTTTCTTGATCGTGCTGAGATTCTTTGCAGTCTTGGTCAGACCGTTCTTATCTCGAACTATCAAGAATACTATAAGCTTGTAGATTACTTTGGTCGTTTTTCTAAAAAGCGTCAAGGACTGGTTATGGGGGTTAATAACCTGAGTGAGTTGTTTGATGAAAAATACTACCGTGATCTTCAAGGAGGAATTCTTGAGGCATTTGGTAGAATATTCTCAAAAGATTTAAAGATTCTGGTCTACCCTTTCCAAGAAAACGAAAATGCGAAGATTGCAAGAAAGGAAGACGCAGAAATACACCCTAGATTTAGACCTATTATAGATTATCTAAATTTTCATAACCGAATCATCGACATTAAAGAATTCGACGAAGACGTAAAAAATATTTTCTCACGTGAAGTACTTCGGAAAATACGATGTGGTGAAGAAGGTTGGGAAAGTTGTCTGCCGCAATATGTAGACCGAGTAATAAAGGAAAAAGAACTTTTCGGTTACGTGCCAAAGATACCTTAAGCGTTCGATAGTGCTTCTTTATACGTAGCGAGGCAACGTTCTCTCGCCCATTTGTGCTCGACAATAGGCTCAGGATATAGATGGGTACTTAGTTCTGGCACCCATCTCTTGACATAAGTCAAATCTTTATCGAATTTCTCCATTTGGGAAGTAGGATTGAACACACGAAAATATGGTGCAGCGTCTAAACCGCTACCGCTTGCCCATTGCCATCCACCAATATTACTTGCTAAATCAAAATCTAGCAGTTTTGCTGCAAAGTAAGCTTCTCCCCAACGCCAATCAATTAATAAGTGTTTNGTTAAAAAACTAGCGACAATCATACGAACACGATTGTGCATGAACCCGGTTGCGTTTAATTCTCGCATTCCGGCATCAACAATAGGATAGCCAGTCTTACCCTTACACCANGCTTTGAAGTGGTCTTCATTATTGGACCAAGGTATACGATCATACTTTGGTTTAATGGCTTTCGAACGACTCTCAGGAAAATAATAAAGCGCCATTTGGAAGAAATCTCGCCATATTAATTCATTCAAAAAGGTTTCATTAGTCCCTTCACTTGCCCTTGCCAAAGCTCGTATACTAACGGTACCAAACCTTAGGTGAATACCTAATCGGGTTGTACCCGTTTTTAGACCAGGAAAGTTTCTTGTTCTGTCGTAATTTGAAATAATATTTTTCGAAATACGAGCAGAAGGAATGGCTATAGATGTGGATTNAAATCCCAAAGATTCGAGTGAAATCAACGTGCTCTTTTCATCCGTCTGGAAAAATGAGTTAAAATAGTTTTGCGTTGGATAAGCTTTGAAATGATCGGAAGTACAGTTTTTCTTCCATGCTTTAGCATATGGACTGTAAACTAAATATGGAGTCCCATCTGCTTTTACCACCTCGTTTTTTTCAAAAATAACGTGGTCTTTTGCACCTATACAAGAGGCGTTTATAGTCTCGAAATACTCATATACCTCTTTGTCTCTTTCTCTTGCGTAGGGCTCATAGTCTCGATTAAAGTATAAAGCGGTCACCTCATACTGTGTACACAATGATTTTAATACATCCAGTGGCTTGTCATAAAAAACCAATAAGTCAGAACCTAGATCCTCTAATTGAATTTTTAGGTCTTTCAGCCTTTCATGCAGAAATGATACTCGCGCATCTTGAGTGTCTTCAAGTTTAGATAAGATGTTGGAATCAAAGATGAAAATAGGTACCACGGGCACACCACTTTTGAGTGCCTTGAAAAGGCTTGCATTATCTTCTAATCGTAAATCTCGTCTAAACCAAAAAAGGCAAATCTTTTGACTCATTTATTGAACAGCGTTAAGAAAGTATTGACGCTGAAGTTCATCTTCAAAGGCCCCATGAAAAGCCATGGTAACTGTAGAGCTGCCCGCATCCTCAATGCCTCTGGTTTTTACACACATGTGATCTGCCTCAAGATAAACAGCGACACTAGGCGTTCCTAAGCCTTCCATTAGCGCTTCCGCAATTTGACGCGTAAGACGTTCTTGCACCTGTGGACGTTTGGAATAATGACGTACAATTCTATTTAGCTTTGAGAGCCCAACTACCTGTCCATTTGGGATATATGCTATATGACAACTTCCTAAGATTGGTACAAAATGGTGCTCGCAATGTGAATGAACCGTGATATTCTTTTCAATAAGCATGTCTTTATATTGATACTTATTATCGAACAGTTTCATTTCCGGTTTATTGCTCGGATTTAAACCTGCAAATGCTTCAGAAACGTACATTTTCGCAACTCTTAATGGTGTTCCGCGTAGGCTATCATCAGTTAGGTCTAAGCCTAATATCTGCATGATGTCTTCGAACTTTTCAGCGATCTGCGAAATCTTTTCTTCATCGCTCAAGTTGAACGCATCGGGACGAAGTGGTGTATCTATAGAGCTACCCATGTGATTGTCGAATAATTCGGCAAGTTCTTCCGTTGTATATTTTTGGTCGTGCTTTGTCATAATANATTTATTCTCCGCAGTACTCAACAAAGTTTCTGGGGGTTTCATATAAAGTAACCTTTAAATCGAACGATGTGTTCAATTTTACACGTAATCTGTTCCAGATTACGTAGGCAATGTGCTCTGCTGTAGGGTTTAACGNTTTAAATTCAGCTACCTGTTCATTGAGATTTTTATGATCCATGTAGTCTTCAACTTCAACTTTAATGAGGTCAGCTAAAACCTTCATATCTATGAGATACCCTGTTTTTGGATCTACTTCACCAGTAACGCCTACGATTAATTCGTAATTGTGTCCATGGTAATAAGGATTGTTACATTTGCCAAAGAGTACCTCATTCTCTTTTTCGGAGAGATTTGGTTCGTGTAGTCGATGTGCAGCATTAAAGTGCGCTTTTCTATAAACCGTGATCTTCATTGTTCCAATAATTTAAAAATCGATCGTAAATGATTTTAAACCACTCTGTATATCGATCAGGGTTATTTTTCATGTCATTAGCTACCCACTCAACCGATTTCCAGTCGAAAGATTCAACTTCATCAGGGTTTACTTTAGGGTCTTCATTCCAGCGTGCAATAAGAACATGATCTAATTCGTGCTCAGTTAGATCATTATCNAGCTCAGCCTTATAGATGAAACTAAAGATGCGTTTAACATCGCATGTGAAGCCCATCTCTTCCATTAGCCTTCTTCTAGCAGCGTCTTCAACACTTTCACCCTCTCTAGGGTGCGAACAACACGTGTTCGTCCAGAGTCCTCCACTGTGGTATTTATGCAAAGCTCTTCGCTGCAGTAATATTTCATTCTTGTCGTTCATGGCGAANACAGAGAATGCACGATGCAATTTCGCCAATCGGTGCGCTTCCATTTTCTCCATCAGCCCTAGAGCATTGTCATGCTCGTCGACCAGGATAACTTGTTCAGCCATATTTTAGATCCAATTAATGGTATGTCTTACAAAACTACTTACGAATAGTCCGTATTTTCTTTTGTTTGAGATTCTNACACGTTGACTTAAAATGATGTCNCAATGTGTTTTCTTAATCTTTTTGAAGAGGCTGTANTAATANACATANGCGATATANACTCCAAAGCGNGCACCNTTNGGCAACTGCTTTATACCNTCNTATCCNGCCNTGAAATCAATATCGATATCTGCTTCNATTTCCGTTTTTACGNNCTCATTAAANTTNTTNAAGTCNACACCNGGAAAGTANGTNCGACCTAATTTCTTNTAATCGGCATGNAANTCGCGAAGGAAATTAATCTTNTGGAANGCACTACCTAACTGCATCGCAGGCTTTTTNANNATNTGGTAGCGTTCTTCNCTTCCATCNACAAATACTTTCAAACACATNAGACCNACNACNTCNGCNGANCCTAATATGTANGCTTTATACCCNGCTTCATCGTAATCATTCTTNTANAGGTCCATTTCCATAGANTTTAAGAANGTTTCAATNAAATCACGATCNATTTCGAAGGTATTNACNACTTGTTGAAAGCTNTTNANNATAGGGTTTAAACTGATTTTTTCGTCTAAAGCTAAATGTGTGTCTTTCCAAAAACGCTCCAAGAGTTCTTTTTGAGGATAACCTTCAAAAGAGTCAACGATTTCGTCTGCAAAACGCACAAATCCATAAATCGCATAAATCGGGTCATGATATTTTTTATCTAAACCTAGAATACCGAGCGAAAAGGAGGTCGAATACGCCTTAGTAGTCATTCTACTTGCTCTAATACTTACGCTGTCGAATAATGCTTTCATACCGCTTTCTTTAAAGAATAATCCTTGACAATTTCACCACAGACCACTTCACCGCTAATGAGCGAAGGCGGAACTCCTGGTCCCGGTGTGGTCAATTGGCCAGCGAAATATAGGTTTGCTACCTTTTTGCTTTTTAGCCTTGGTTTAAAAATGGCTGTTTGGTCTAACGTATTCGCTAATCCGTAAGCGTTGCCTTTAAAACTGTTGTATTCACTTTTGAAATCACTGTACGCAAAACTACGTTTAACGATGACTCGTTCTCTTATTGATTCTCCAGTGTACCCTTCAAGTCGGTCCATCATTAAATTGTAATACTTCTCTCTAACTTCCTCGCTATCACCCGCTAACCCAGGTGCGGTAGGCATCAGTAAGAACATATTTTCGCATCCATCCGGCGCTATAGAAGAATCCGTTTTAGTAGGAGCACTTGCATAAAAAAGTGGCTTAGTCGGCCACGNTGGGTCGGTGTAGATNTCATGAGCATGTTGATCTAATTCATAGTCGAAGAACAAATTATGATGCAACACATTTGACACTCTTCCTTTGATACCTAAATAAAATAAAAGTGAAGATGGAGCCATTTTACGTTTCTCCCAATATTGAGGGGTATACTCTCTATACTCAGGACTGCTTATGTTTTGATCGATATGATGATAATCTGCCCCTCCTACCACAATATCAGCTGTGAAGCTTCCACCTTTTGTCAAAACACTGATGATTTTGTTGTTTGCGTACTTGAAACCAGTTACTTCCGTGCTGGTTCTGAATTTTACGCCTTGTTCTTTTGCAACATTTACCATGCCTTCAATAATCTTGTTCATACCCCCCATNGGGTACCAAGTACCAAGGGACATGTCAGCATAATTCATCAAACTGTAGAGTGCAGGTGTGTTTTGCGGTAAAGCACCTAGGAATAATACAGGGAATTCGAGGATTGCTTTTAATTTAGGATGCGTACTTACTTCTGCAACATGCTTACGAATGTCCTTAAGCATATCCAATTGGAAAATACCTTTGACAATTCTGAAATCCATGAATTCTGTAAGTGAACGGCCTGGTTTAAAAACCAAGTCTTGAATACCCACTTTATACTTGTATTCTGCTTGCTTGAGAAACTTACGTAAACGCAGTCCTGATCCCGGATCAAGCTTGTCGAACATTGCTTCAAGCTCTTCCATGTCGGGACTTTGATCTTCCTGATCTTCAGGACCGTAAACTACCCTGTATGAAGGATCTAGACGAACAAGATTGTACAGGTCNGAAATCTCTTTGCCGAATGAAGCAAAGTATCTTTCGAATACATCTGGCATCCANTACCAGCTAGGCCCCATATCAAACTTAAAGCCTTCTNTTTCCCAACAACGGGCTCTACCCCCTAATTGGCTGTTTTTTTCAAGAATGGTGACATCATAACCTTCTTTGGCGAGAAAGGATGCTGCACTAAGCCCGGCAAAGCCAGAGCCTATTACTATTACTGATTTCATTAGAACGATTTAGGCGGTTGTAGGTTAGTGACGCTGGTCNGCAAGCTTTTCCATCATCTTTTTNCGGGCTAAGAAGATACGAGATTTAACGGTCCCNAGAGGAATATTAAAATGNTCAGCNATNTCNTCATANTTAAANCCTTCNTANTGCATNAANAATGCTTCTGTGTANTGCTTNTCNATGGTNCCAATTTGNTCCATTATNTACTGNTTNTCNACGTTGGCATCNGTTAAGGTNGTTTTACCTGCCTCTCTAGAATTTAAAAAGAATTGCCCCTCCGTTTCATCCACAAACGTGTTTTGTTGCTTCTTGCGGCGATAGTTATTAATGAATGTATTCTTCATTATAGTATATAACCATCCCTTTAGGTTGGTACCGGTAGCAAACTTGTCTTTATTCTTCAGGGCTTTGTAATACGTATCTTGAAGAAGGTCGTCAGCATCATCACGTCGCTTGGTTAGCTTCATAGCTAGTTGACTAAGGAAGTCGTGCTCGCGATCAATGAGTAATCCAAATTCAGCAGTTGACATAATACAGTTGTTTAACGTTTGTTCTGTAAAGTTAGACAACTTGTTGGAACATCTTGTATAATCTTTTAAGAAATTTATTAAACAAAGTGAAGTTTTTTAAGACAACCCTTCGCTTAATTCCTTTAAAGTCCCGTAAATGTTGACGTTAGTGAATTCGCGATCAGGCGTAAATTCCGAAAAAATATACCCTGTTAGGTGTACTTGGATGCCTTTATGAACAATAAGTTCCTCTAATTCGTCCAAATAATTAGCCAATTCTGGCAATTCTGGATGCGTAGTAAAACTGCTAATGAGGTGATCGACAGGCTGATTATCTAATAAGTCGGTTAAATACTCTTTCGGGAGACTCTGTCCTAAATAATATACTTGCTCTCCCCTTTCTTTCAAGATGTAAGCGAGATACAATACTCCTATCTCATGAAGTTCATTCGCGGGGAGAAAAATAGCATACTTACCATTGCTCTCGTTGGCAATGGCCGGGAGTGCATCAATGGCGGCGTAAATTTTTTGTCGTATCAATGATGAAACAAAATGTTCNTGAGAAATACCCACGCTTCCTGAAAGCCAAAGCTTACCCAATTCTTGTATNTAATCCCCNATTACATCTCTATANGTCNCNTGTACCCCGTATTTTTCTATACAATGGTCCATTATGGCTTCGAATCTCTTTATGTCAAAGCCNAGCGTGGCCAACTTGAGCTCATTTAACTCGTAAGTAAAATTACCCTCGTATGGACTCGCTTCTAAGGCGAGGTCCGCTAACTCATNTGGGGAGTGTTTTGATATCTTACCAATCTTCCATCCAGCACCGAGAAGCACGGATGTGTTTAGAATTACGCGCAAATCGTGATCGCCGTAATAACGTATGTTCGTTGCAGTCCGTTTGGGCTCTATAAGCTTATACCGTTGCTCCCATGCACGTATTGTGTGAGCTTTGATACCACTTAGTTGCTCCAAATCTTTGATTGAATACTTACTTTCCACAACATGACAACCTTAGAAAAGATATATTGTTTAACAAAACTGTGCGAGTATAATAAATAACCACTAAATCCTCGAAGAAACCTTTGGTATATTTGCCGTTCAAAATCCTGAACATGGCCTTCGAGAAAGAAATTAGAAAGCGCAGAACCTTCGGTATCATTTCCCACCCTGATGCTGGGAAGACTACTTTAACGGAAAAATTATTGCTTTTTGGAGGTGCAATCCAGGAAGCGGGCGCCGTTAAAAGTAATAAGGTTAAAAAAGCGGCTACCTCTGATTTCATGGAGATTGAAAAGCAGCGCGGTATATCCGTTGCAACCTCCGTCATGGGGTTTTATTATAAGGATAAGAAAATCAACATTCTTGATACACCCGGTCACCAGGATTTTGCTGAGGATACCTACCGTACCCTCACAGCCTGTGATAGCGTTATTGTNGTTATTGATGTTGCAAAAGGTGTAGAAGCACAGACGGAAAAATTGGTAAAGGTTTGTCGCATGCGTGACACTCCTATTATAGTTTTTATCAATAAACTAGACCGTGAAGGNAAAGACGGATTTGATCTCATAGATGAGGTTGAGCAAAAATTAGGGTTAACCTTGTGTCCACTGTCTTGGCCTGTTGGTATGGGGCAACGCTTTCAGGGGGTATACAATATGTGGGAGAAGAACCTCCATTTGTATTCAGGTGATAACAAACAAAAGATTTCCGAGGGTACTTCTGTAGAAGACATTAATGACCCTATGCTGGAACAGCGTGTTGGCGATGAAGCTGCGCTCGAGCTAAGAAATGATCTTGAATTACTCGAAGCTGTATATCCGCAGTTTGATCATGANGCTTATTTACAGGGAGCTCAATGTCCTGTGTTTTTTGGTTCGGCATTAAATAACTTCGGTGTACGCGAACTTTTAGATTGCTTTCAAGAAATCGCTCCCGAACCTCAAGCGAAGGAAGCCGAAGAACGTATTGTGGAGCCTAATGAAAACCAATTTTCAGGATTCGTATTTAAGATTCACGCCAATATTGATCCGAATCATCGCAATAGAATTGCCTTCTTAAAGGTCGTTAGCGGGAAATTTGAGCGAAATAAGACATACGTACATACAAGAACAGGCAAAACTTTTAGAGTAAGTGCTCCTACTGCATTCATGGCCTCAAAGAAGAGTACGATAGAAGAAGCATTTCCTGGAGATATTATTGGCATCCCGGATAACGGCTCATTCAGGATAGGCGACACAGTGTCTGAAAAGGAGTCCTTACATTATATGGGTATTCCTTCATTCTCCCCGGAACACTTTAGGTTTATCAATAATGCCGACCCCTTAAAGGCCAAGCAACTGAATAAGGGGGTTGACCAATTGATGGACGAAGGCGTTGCGCAACTTTTCACTTTGAAACAGAATAATCGAAAAATTATAGGAACTGTTGGTGCGCTTCAATATGAGGTTATTCAATATCGTTTAGAGCACGAATACAATGCCAAATGTACCTATGAGAACTTCCCTGCCTTTAAAGCCTGTTGGATCGAGAGTCACGACGATGCGCAACTTCAAGAGTTTAGTATCCTAAAGCAGCGCTACCTGGCTGAAGATAAATTCGGTCGGCTTGTATTTTTAGCGGATTCTCAATTTTCGCTTCAAATGGCTCAGGATAAATTTGACAAGATCACCTTCCATTTAAAAAGCGAGTTTTAAATGAGTCACATCATTAATTACCGGTTGAACCAATTTTCTTGGGCCATCGCTGCGGTACTCCTTTTGCCATTGCTTTTCACACAAGGAATGTTTTTCGATGGATTAACCTTCGCTTCTATTGCAAGAAATTTAAACGAAGGTGTGGGTCAGTTTTGGTCACCTCAATACACCCCTTTTGTTCATCCTGAGTACTTCGAACATCCCCCGTTCTCATTTGCAATACATTCCGTTTTCTATAGACTGTTTGGAGATCAAGCGTGGGTAGATCGCTTTTACGCATATACCCTCTACGGATTTAGTGTTTTAATGATACGCCGGATTTGGGCTTTACTTATTCCATCGGCACATAGAAGCTGGATACCGCAGTTGCTTTGGACACTTACACCTTCTGTATTATGGGTACACCAAAACAACCTTTTGGAAGCACCTTTAAATGCAGCAGTTTTAGCGGTAGTATGGCTACTCATTGAAGGTACATGGAAAAAGAATTACCTCTGGAGTGCATTGGCTGGGGTGTTGTTTTTTCTTGCTCTAGGCATTAAAGGACCTGTGGCGCTTTTTCCGCTAATGGTGCTGCCTCTTGTTGCAGTGTTATTCAAAGAATTTAGAGCGAATGCACTGATTTCAATGGTGGTCATGGTATTGAGCAGCAGCGTTCTTTTTAGCTATTTCTATACCTATGAGCCTGACTTTGCAAAATTCTTTGAAGGTTATATTAATCAACAACTATTGCCTTCATTGCGTGGACTCAGAGGGGCCGAGAGTTCGGTGTTTTTAAGTTTAGGTGAACTGGCAAAACAATTAGTACTTCCAGTTTTGGTTTTGATTGTTCTGTCTTGGAGACGCGGTAGAAGCTATCCTTTGCGCAGAGAAAGTATCTTAATGTTCTGTATTGCCTTTAGCGCAACCGTCCCCTTCCTGTTCTTACACCGCCAGGAGCACTACTATTTCATGCCTTCTATGGCATTTTGGATGCTTGCCTTTGGTATGCTTTATGAACAAGCGCCATGGCCNTGGGGTATTAATCGTANNNGGTGGGTGAAGTATATTTCATTGATGAATNTGGGATTATGGTCTATTGCCATNATTCTTACCCTCTATTTCAGNAAGTCTCCATCACGAGATAAGCATACCATCAAGGCGTACAGAAGTATCGCGAACGACCTAGATCTACAGGTCATTCAGGTATATGATTTGAATGAATTCTGGAAGGATAATGCGATTGCATCTAGATACAATAAGCTTTATCTAACTGAAAATGAGCAGCCCTATCTAATCACACGTTTAAACTACCCCGCGCCTCAAGGTTTTACTGTAGAGATGGTCTTCGAAAAAGCAGAACTTGTGCTGTACAAAAAAGCCACTCCCTAGCTGGGAGTGGCTATTGTGATATGAAAGAACGAGTAAGTTATTCTTCTTCTGGTTCTCCTTCCATGAATTGCGCCATCACTAGGTCGCTAACACCCATGTTAGAGAAGCCGCCATCATTATATAAATTTTGCATTGTAACACGCTTCGTAAGATCGGAGAACATTGCTACAATGTAATTCGCGCAGTCTTCGGCAGTAGCGTTGCCTAGTGGCGACATTTTCTCTGCATAGGCTATAAATCCACCAAATCCTTTNACACCTGATCCCGCTGTAGTTGGCGTTGGACTCTGAGATATAGTATTAACGCGTACATTATTACGAACACCCCAGTGGTAACCAAAGCTGCGTGCAATACTTTCCAGGTAGCTCTTGTTATCCGCCATATCATTATAGTCAGGGAATGTGCGTTGTGCGGCCATATAGGTTAACCCTAAAATAGAACCCCATTCGCTCATTGCATCGTGGTTCCAAGCGCTTTGCATCACTTTATGAAAGCTAACAGCACTTACGTCCCAGCCTTTTTGGAGCCAATCGTAGTTCAATTCTGTGTAGTGCTTCCCTTTGCGAACGTTTACACTCATCCCTATACTGTGAAGGATAAAATCAATTTTACCCCCGAAATGTTCCACAGCACCGGTGATTAACTTATCCAGGTCCTCCATACTAGTGGCATCGGCCGCTATTATAGGGGCGTCAATTGCTTCAGCTAGATGGTTTAATTCGCCCATGCGCATAGCTATAGGAGCATTAGTCAATACTACTTTTCCACCCTGCGCGTGGATTGCTNCTGCTGCTTTCCAAGCAATAGAATCTGCATTTAAAGCGCCAAATACAATACCGCATTTGCCACTGAGTAATCCGTTTGACATATTCTTGTGTTTGTTATAGACTGCTAAAATAGGTTTTACCTAGCTTTCAACAAGGCTTCTGCCTGATTCTTCGCCGCTTGAGTGATTTTAGCTCCGCTCAGCATTCGAGCAAGCTCGTCTAAACGTGATTCATCAGACAAAATAGTAACGCTACTTTCTGTAGTGGTATCCGTGGATGACTTGGAAATCAACCAGTGCGTATTGCCTTTAGACGCCACTTGAGGTAAATGAGTAATGGTTATAATTTGCTGATTTTTAGCTAATTCAGACATGAGGTTNCCCACTTTTTCTGCGGTTGCACCACTTATACCCGTATCTATTTCATCAAAAACCTGACAACTTAAAGTGATGTGTTTACCTAAAGCTGCCTTCAGCGCTAATTTCACTCTACTTTGTTCTCCCCCAGAAGCTACTTTATTCAATGGCTCAAGCGGGCTACCAGGATTTGCACTAAACATGAATAAGGGCTTATATAAACCTATAGATGCTGGGGCTTGCTCTTGCCACATCAACTCAATTTTCGCCTTTGGTAGATCTACATCGCTTAAATAAACGATAAGCGCATTTTGAATGTATTGCGTGGACTCCAATCGTTTGGNATGAAGCTTAGTCCCAGCAGTTTTTAATGAACCCTCAAGCTTTATTTGTTCAGCTTGCAAATTCTTGAGTAAAGAATCTTTATCCTTAATAGATTTTATCTGAGTTCCTAGAGCATCAAATTTCGCTACCAAAGCATCCGCATCTAAAACGCGGTGTTTTCGTATTAAACTATCTATTTGATGCTTTCTATCTATTAATGCATCTACATCAACGGTAAGTTCAGCGGCTGCTATGCTGTCTAGTATTTCACGCTCTATGGATTGTGTCTTTGAGATGATTACAAGCAATTTCTCTAATAATCCCTCTACAGATGCCTCGTTTGATGCGAGTCGAGCCAACTTTGACTCAACAGTAAATAATTGATCTAAAAGTTGTGAATTGCCCCCAATGAGTTCTGCTAATTCATTGAATTGCTCGTTGAAGTCGCTAGCGTTTTTATTCAAACGAACCAATTCTTCAATCTCCTCGTATTCACCTTGTTTCACATTCGCTTTATCTAGCTCATGGTATAAAAACTCGAGGTAATCCAAATCACTAGTATCGGCTTGTTCGATCAGTACCTTTTGTTTATTAAGAACGGCCATTAAAGTATCGTATATCCTGCTGTACTCCTCACGCTCCTCTTCAGCTAGAACAAAAGAATCNATCAATTCAATTTGTTTNACAACATCGGTAAGTAANCCGGAATCACTCTGACTGTTAATATCGATAAATTGGCCTGCGAAATAAGCTAAATCGCTACTTTTAACTGGTGTATCGTTAATAAATGCTCTCGACTTACCGCTAGGNAATAATTCGCGGCGAAAAACACTATGCGTATCATAGTCGATATCCTTTGATTGAAATTCAGCTTCTAGATATTTAGGTAAGACCAACTCTAGTTCAATAATGGCCTTAGTACTTTTATCTTTTAGCACTGCTTTTGCAGAAAGTCTTCGGCCTAAAGCAGCTTCGAGCGCCCCTAGTAAAATACTTTTACCAGCGCCTGTCTCACCCGTCATAGCAGTCATCCCTGAANGTATAGGTAGATCCAACTGATCAATCAGTATAAAGTTCTGTATTCTAAGTCGCTTTAGCATTACTTCCCTCCTAATTCGCTGTAGCTGCTCGCGTGGGTGCGGTCCAATTCTTCTAAAGTAACCTGTAGCGTTTTTGTATCCACGCCGAGCGCAGCAGATTCGGAATAAAGGGATAAAATCTCTGTATTCTTTGCGTCGAAGAACAGGTTCAATAAATAACTATTCGGACGCTTTTGATTGGGTCCTTCCAGTGCTTTCAAACTAGAAGCAATCGTCTCTAAAGACTGCTTATGATTCTCTGCTAGATACATACGATCTAATCCCTGTCTGTGGTACATATATAAGGTGGTTTTCACGGGCTCAAAAACGGGGCTCATCAAAGCATCTGTGATCCAGAACCTGTTTTTAGTACCATCAAAACTTTTCCATCCACTTGCGCCACCGCTGCTTTGCGCTGTTGTAACTATGTTCTGTGCTATTGCAAATTCATCATCTCCACCGTTTGCTTTAAACGTGCAACGGTCTAGACCGATGATGGTGTAGGCATAAAAAGCCAAGATAGAGCTGAGATTGGTGGTATAGGTATTCTGTTGAAAGTCTATGGGTTCATTTTCTTGGTAGCTAAAGACAACGTCTTTATCTAGCACTTTAAATACAGGAGAATTGTAATTGCTATTATATACAGGTCTAGAATACTGCACTTGCATAGTGGCATCAAACCTGTTCCCGCTTAAACTATTAACGGTCATAATATAGTTACATTCGATGCGCTCTTCGTCGCTGTATTTNTNATCTGTAAAGGCATAACCATTGAGAAAATTTTCCATAGACGTTTCAAGGGTTTGGAAAATATCCTTGTTAGTCGCTTGCACTTCTGGGCTTAGAACTTTAACCGTAGCACGAAGTTCTTGTCCCATACTTTGAAGGGAGATTAATGTAAATAGGATAACAAGTGTGAGGATGCTCTTTTTCATACCCATTCAAATTTGTTGAGTACCGCATTGAGCAGTTGATGACCTAATTCACTTTTATCAAGGAGCGGAAAGGATTGCTGCTCTCCGTCTTGGTAAAATACTTCTACGGCATTGGTGTTTGATTCGAATCCAGTTGTCGAGCTTAATGTATTTAACACGATAGCATCTGCATTTTTCTTCACCAACTTATCCTTCGCATATCCTACTCCGTCATTTGTTTCTAACGCAAAGCCTACCAGTTTTTGATTCCTTTTTTTGGCCTTTCCCAAGGTTGCGAGAATATCTGGCGTTTCTTCAAGGTCAATAGTCATGCTCCCCATGATAGTGGTCTTCTTTAGTTTCTTGTCCGCAGTAGTCGTTGGGACAAAATCGCTCACGGCTGCCGTACATATAGTTAAAACGGAAGATGGATAATATTCTTGCATGGCTGTTAACATCTCTTTTGCGCTAACAACGCGAACCACGTTCAGACCACTCAAGTCTAATGGGTAATGTGNNGGTCCTAAAACCACCGTGACCGATGCACCTAAAGAGCGTGCTGCCTGGGCTAAGGCCATGCCCATTTGACCGGTACTATTGTTACCCAGATACCGAACAGGATCGATGTGCTCATGAGTTGGACCAGCATTAATGAGGACATTCTTACCGTGTAAGGGAAGTTGTTTCAAAAGTTGCGCCGAAATAAATTGACAAATGGCCTCAGGCTCTGCCATTCGTCCCTGTCCTACTAGCCCACTGGCTAATTCACCATGCTCCGCAGGTATCACGGTTACACCTCTCTTGGTTAACTCTTCAAGGTTAGCACGAGTAGCTTCATTTTTATACATGTCCAGATCCATAGCAGGAGCAACATAAACGGGACACTTTGCACTCATGTAAACTGCAGAGAGCAAATCATCGCAAGCTCCTGTGACCAGTTTTGAAAGTGTATTGCTTGAAGCAGGTGCGATAATCATCAGATCAGCCCATAGACCGAGGTCTACATGGTTGTTCCATACCCCATATTTTTCCTCTTCTTCGTCGAGAAAAGTACTGTACACAGGACGTGTACTCAGGGTAGAAAGCGTTAATGGGGTGATGAAATCCTTTGCAGCAGTGGTCATCACTACCTGAACTTCAGCACCCCATTTTATGAGTTCACGAACTAAAAAGGCGCTCTTGTACGCTGCAATACTGCCGGAAACTCCAAGCAGCACCTTTCGCTGGTACAAAGGCCCAATTTCCACGTTCTATTTCTCTTCTTCGTTTTCTTTGCGGTAGTAGATACGATCTTCTAACCACTCTTGCAGNGCCATTGCAGTTGGCTTTGGCAAACTTTCGTAGAACTTACTNACTTCAATTTGCTCCTTATTTTCAAAAATCTCTTCTAGAGATTCTGTAGAAGAAGCAAACTCCTGAAGTTTTGCGTGCAACTCTTCGCGCGTAATGTCATTTATTTGTTCCGCACGTTTTGAAATAATAGTCAATGCTTCATAGATATTATCCGTAGGTGCATCAATCGCATTGGTGTTGTGCGTGCGGGTGTTCTTGTCCGCTTGCATTTTTTTATAATCCATAGGAAATCAGGAATTTAATGTATCAATTTACGTAAATCTTCGAGGCGCCCACTATTCGGAAACGCTTCTTCAAAATCATTTAATGCAGTCTTCGCTTCTGTAAATCGCTCGTTTTGAAGCGATTCTAAACTATTGTTTGCCAATTTAAACGCAGCTAATGTTTTGTAATACAGTGCATCCTCACGGTATGGTGTATCAGGATATTCACTTACTGTGGTTGTAAACGCAGTCATTGCAGCTTTGTACTGTCGGGTTTTGAAATATTGATAAGCTATTTCATAACTCTTGAGTTCCAACTTACTTCTTAGCTCCTCCATGTAGTTATTACAGTCCTCTAGCTTATCTGAATTTGGGTGTGTATTGATGTACAACTGTATTTCATTGATGGCTTTAAAAGTATAGGCCTGATCTAGGCTGTGTTTAGGTGCCTCTAAATAGTAACAATATGCGGTGAGGTATGCTGCTTCATCTGCTTGTTCATTCTGAGGGAACGTCTTGTAAAAGTTCTTGAAATGGTAACCAGCGAGAATATAGTTCTTTTGTAAATACAAGGTGTGTGCATAATAAAAATAGACCTCCTGCGCCTTTTGAGTACCACGGTACAGTGCGATTAATTCATCAAAGATTGGGTAGGCCTTATTATATTCTCCTGCATCGTAGTATTCTACGGCTTTCGAGAATTTATAATCAAGGTCTTTGCTCTTTAGAACCTCCTGGTATTCGCCACAACTCGTTAAAAATAGTGCGAACAATATGTATGTTGCTAGTCTAATTAATTTCATGAACGGGCAAAGATACGATTTTTAGTGAAGTTGGAGAGCGGAAATCTCGCTCAAAGTCATACCATTATTAGTGTTGTCTAAAATACACGGAACCAACTCTTCTGTGAAGCCCGGCCAAGGTCTTTTAACAGAATTTTCTAATTAATATTGCGACGCTATTGTATGATCGTCACTTTCTTCCAAATAGTTAGAAGATTAAAAGACTGAGTTAAACTGACTTAGTATAAGACCAAGGATTTAATGAACAACGAATTAGGACAGGTTAAGAATTTCTAAACTCGCAGCTAATGTATTCTTGAGATCATCCGAGGCTTCTACTAGAGGCAGGCGTACAGTAGCGTGTGTGATGCCTCTTGCTTCTAATAGTGCTTTTATACCGGCGGGGTTACCTTCCTCAAACAATTGGTTTGTTAAGTCATAAATACTTAAATGAGCGTCACGAGCTTCGTTCCACCGTCCCTCGTTCATATGTTTAAACATAGCGCAAAAGACTTCAGGTACTCCTTGTCCACTTACTGAAATTACACCATCTGCACCCAAGGCCATCATTGCAAACGTGAGGTTGTCATCTCCAGATAGTACTTGGAACTCTACAGGTCTTTCGAGCAATATTTCCGTGATTTGATCCAGGTTGCCACTAGCCTCTTTAATAGCTACGATATTGCCAAAATCCTTGGCAAGGCGAATGGTGGTTTGTGCACTGATATTACTGCTGGTCCTTCCAGGAACGTTATACACGATTATTGGTAAATGGCTTGCAGCGCTTAGGGCGGCATAGTGCTGGTAAATTCCTTCTTGAGAGGGTTTATTGTAGTAAGGACTAGCACTGAGTATGGCCGAAACACCTTCCGTATCGAAAGTGTTTAACTCCTCAACCAAGGCATTTGTATTATTTCCGCCGATACCGAAAATAATGGGAATCCTGCCAGCAGTAATTTTCAGTACAAACTGCAGAATACGTTGCTTTTCACCAGTAGTTAAGACTGGGTTTTCTGCAGTAGTGCCATTAACAACAAAATAGTTCACTCCATTCGAAATACAGTGTTCTAACAATCGCTCTAGTGCTGAGTAATCCACAGTTTGGCTATCATCACGATGAAATGGTGTAATCAGTGCTACACCGACTCCAGAAAGATCTATTTTATTCATTTGTAGTCATCACTTTAAGCATGTTTTTTAGCATTTCTAATTGTTCCTTGAGGGATACATTTGGATTAGTAATGCTCAAATCAGCATTATTATAGGTTCCGCACAAATCTACCCTAATGTCGTAGCTTCTTGAGTACCAATACCAAGTTAAATTTGCTGGATTTTGTTCAAGATTTAATAAGATGTGGTTATCACCCGGCTCAGGAATTAAACGTTTCGGTTCTCCTTTAAAGTTAAGATCGTCTTTATACAAGTGAGAAGTCTTTACTACTTCACCTTTCGGCCTCTTCATATCCTCGTAATAGATGTAATCAACAGCGGTAAAGTGTTGTTTTACCATAGCGATTAGATTCATATCTGCAGTTAAAACAGTCACCTTTGGAGCAGAATTTTTAAGTGAGCGTTTACTAGTAGCTGCATTTCTTAGTCCACGACTCCAATAGATTTCTTTGATCCATCTCATAGATTAAGTAAGGTACGAACCTCCGTTTCGTTTAAAATCGGCACATTGAGATTTGTAGCTTTTTTAAGCTTTGCCGGACCCATGCCCTCGCCTGCGAAAATGAAATCCGTTTTACTACTTATGCTGCTTACGTTCAATCCGCCAAGCGTTTCGATAAGTGCTTTAAGTTCATTTCGACTTATACTATCGAAGACCCCACTGACTACAATTTTTTTTCCCGTTATGGCCGAATCCGTGGCGTGGTCTATAATCTCAGCCTCGAACTGAAGACCATAATCTTGCAGTCGCTGTATTTCAGAAATTCGTTCCGGTATTTGAAAAGTAGCTAACAACTGATCCGCAATAACTTCCCCGATTTCTTCTGCTGCTAATAGCTCCTCTTTATCCGCTGTCATGAGTGCATCCATGGATTTAAAGTGACGAACGAGCTTTTTCGCCACGGTAGCCCCAACGTGACGAATGCCCATCGCAAATAAAACGCGCTCAAACGGTTGCTGCTTAGACGCTTCAATACCGTTAAGTATATTCAATACACTCTTTTCTTTGAATCCATCTAATCGGATAAGGTCATCAAAGGTTAGTTCATAAAGGTCTGCTGGTGTTTTGACCAATTCAGTATTCACTAGTAATGCTACTGTTTCAGAGCCAATACCCATGATATCCATGGCCTTACGAGCAATAAAATGGTCTATTCTCCCGCTAATCTGGGGCTCGCAACCGTCCTCATTGACACAATAATGCTGTGCTTCTCCTTCAAGTCTTGAAAGCGGTGTATGACATTCTGGACAGTTTGATACGAATACCACACGTTGAGCAGATTCTTCTCTTTGGTCGACATTCACCCCTACTACCTTGGGGATAATCTCTCCACCTTTCTCTACGTAAACCGTATCTCCGAAATGCAGATCTAACGCGGCAATCTGGTCTTCATTATGCAAGGAAGCCCTCTTTACGGTAGTTCCACCTAACCAGACCGGTTTCAGATTTGCAACCGGTGTAATGGCACCCGTTCTGCCAACTTGATACGTCACAGAATCAAGAACAGTTGGCATTCGTTCAGCCTTAAATTTAAAGGCGGTAGCCCATCGAGGACTTTTCGCTGTAAAGCCCAGATCTTCTTGTGCCTTATAGCTATTGACTTTGATCACTACCCCATCAATGTCAAACGGTAGGTCATTACGCGCAGTATCCCAGTATTCCACGAAGCTCATAATGCTTTCAATACCGTCACAATTGGCAATGTACCGATCTTCAGTTTTGGGGATTTTAAAACCTAATTTCCCAGCAAGGGCTATGCTTTCGCTGTGATTTGATGCTAGAATACCCTCAGGTAGAACGTAATATAGATAGGCGTCTAAACCTCTTTTTGCAACCTCACCGCTGTCTTGAAGCTTTAAGGTACCTGATGCACAATTTCTTGGGTTTGCAAAGAGTGCAAGCCCATCTTTTTTTCGCTGCTCATTTAAAGACTCAAAACGGACATGAGGAAGTACAATTTCGCCTCGAATTTCGAAATCTTTAGGGAACGGGGGATTGAGCTGTAATGGTATGCTCCTTATCGTACGTATATTAGTGGTGATGTCATCCCCTTGCGTGCCATCTCCCCTAGTTACAGCTCGGGTTAATGCACCATTTACGTATTGAATACCTATAGCGACACCATCATATTTTAATTCGCATACGAAAGTCGCTTCTGGCGCTAATTTTTGCACGCGTATGATCCATTCCTGCAATTCCTCGAGACTGTAGGTGTTGCCGAGCGATAGCATCGGAAAACGATGGTCCACAGTCTCAAAGTTTTTCGTCACCTCTCCTCCGACTCGAACGGTGGGACTGTTTGGGTCGAAAAATTCTGGATAGACAGCCTCCAATTGCTCTAGTTTCTTAAGCAATTGATCAAAATCGTAATCACTAATTACAGGAGCATCAAGGGTATAATACCGATGGTTGTGCTCGTGTAACTCAGTGCGCAGGTGTTCTAATTCAATCTGTACGTCCATATCTAGCAAATAGCATTCGGTCTTTGCCCTGCAAATCCTGTATTAATTTAACTTCTTTTGCGCAATGTTTGACACCAAGCAGCTTCATTTCTTCACCAAAGAGATGATGGATTTCAAAAGCCAGCCAACCCCTTCTGTTCATGAAGATTTTCTTACCTAATGCAAAAATAGCATCGTAGAAAAGCAATGGCTCATTATCAGGAACAAAGAGTGCTCCTTCCGGTTCATACGCCATCACATGTTCCTCCATATCCTTGCATTCCGAAACAGGAATATAGGGAGGGTTGCTCACTATTATATCGGCCGATTCGAAAGAATAGTCAAAAAGGTCTGCAACGATAAAATTTACATCCAATTCAAGCGCGTCTGCATTTTTCCTTGCTTGGTCAATAGCATCGGGATTGTTATCGAATCCTACTACATCAATATCAGGTCGAATATTTTTTATTGCCAACGCTATACAGCCACTACCTGTCCCTAAATCGATAACACTTTTAGCTTGCGTATCATCTATTAATTTGACTACTTCGCTGACCAATTCCTCGGTCTCCGGCCTCGGTATTAAAGTGGACGAATTCAGTCCTATTTTAAGACCGTGAAAATAGGTGTACCCTACAACGTATTGTATCGGCTTCCTGTCTTTAAGTGCCTGTAATTCAGATTCAAAAGATTCAAAAAAGAATACTTCCTCTGCCCTCAAAACTTGATCCATACGTGTTAAACCTAAGCGTGCTTCTATCCAATAATTGACAATATTGGCAGATTCACGATCACCATAAATCGTGGAAAGAAGTGCAAGTGCATTTTGTTTGTAAGAGGTCAGCGTTTTCATCTCTGCCGAAAATACGACTTGCACCACTACCTTTGTCCCATGTCTCACGCCAAGTTTCTCACACGTTGCTTACAATTGGCCAACTATGCCAAGGGTAGTACTGCTCCTAATCCTATGGTCGGTGCGGTTATCGTGCACAATGGAGTAATAATTGGGGAAGGATACCACCATAAAGCCGGTGAACCACACGCAGAAGTCATGGCTATCAGAAGTGTAAAAGACCCATCACTACTCATTACTAGCACTTTGTATTGCAGTTTAGAACCTTGCGCGCATTATGGTCAAACGCCTCCTTGTAGCCTATTGATAACGGATAGTCGTATACCTAGGGTGGTTATAGGTTGCTCTGATAGTAATGCACTCGTAAATGGTAAAGGAATCAAACACCTACAGTCCCACGGCGTAGAAGTGTTGTTTTCTGAGGATCCCACTCCTTTTCGACAGTTAAATGAAGTGTTCTTTCGTAATAAGGAGGACAAAAGACCTTTTGTAACGTGTAAATGGGCGCAATCCATGGATGGATACCTGGACAGAAACCGTACAATAAATGATCAAGCTTCATTAATATCTGGCCCTCTAGCCGCTGTCAAATCTCATCAGTTACGTACTGCAGTTGATGGTATCCTCATTTCTGCAAAAACATTAAACTGGGATCGGCCATCGCTTTCAACGCGCCATTATCATGGCACGAACCCACGACCTGTAATACTGGTGAATCGCATTTTACCAGATCCGTCAGCATTGGATAATTTAGCCACTGCTCCACTCTTTGTTGGAAATGTATCTGAGCTAGAAGGGGATAAAATCATTTGCGATCCGTACGAGATTGTGCAGTGGCTTCCGGAACTCTTGAACCATGGTATACAGCATATTTTAGTGGAAGGCGGAGGTCGAGTGCTTCAATCCTTTATTGATTCGGGTACAGTCGATCAGTGGCACCGTTTTACTTCCAAAGAGGCCATTAATGAGGGAATTCCTGCGCCAGAGTCAAACCATAATTTACAGGCGGCACATAAATTAGGAAAAGATCGTTATGAGCGAGGTTAGCGATCAATATTACAGCGTTGAACTACCGTCAAAAGGTGTTTTTAAGTCAAAGGGGAGTAAATTCTATGGCTACCTCTTTCACTGCGCAGATGAAGAAAGTTTCAAGGTCCAATTGGATTTTATTAAAACACAAGAACCTAGTGCTCGCCACTATTGTTGGGCCCTTCGTTTACACCCAGAGGCTATAATGGAGCGCAGTTCTGACGACGGAGAACCTGCGCATACTGCGGGAACACCAATCCTACGTACATTAATAAGTCATGAATTAGTAAACATAGGATGTGTAGTCGTACGTTACTTTGGCGGCACTAAGCTTGGTGTGCCTGGACTGATAGAAGCCTATGGTTCAGCAACAGAGGACGCAATTCGCGAAAATATCAGAATAGAAAAACGGGTGACTAAGCAACTAAAACTTCAATTCTCTTACGATCAATTGTCCTTTGTGGAGCGAATAGTTAAACAAGCCGAACTCCATGTGGTTGAAAGAAAACAAGGATTATCTTTAGCGTATACCCTGGAGGTGGTGCAAAGTCAATATGAAGAAATACAGGACCAATTTGAAAATAATCATCACATTACTCTTCTTCCTAGCAGTTAACACTTCTTTTAGTCAGGAGCTTACCACGCGATCGTTTTTTAAAACGACAACGCCTTATGCTACGTATGAACGTTTCCATTATCTCCTAGACGGACATTTACTCTTGGAAGAACAATTCTTACAAGTCAGAGACGAGACTGGAAAATTATTAAAGTCACAATCGACCTTAGACTTTAATAAACGTGCGAGATTGCCGGATGAAGTCACCTCTTCTTTGATTTATCATGACAACAGGTGGTTTGAAGTTATACCAGATACCCTCTTAGATGGGTCACTCCATGCAATCAGGTATATTACTCCTGATGGTATACTTATACTTGAGCGAGACCTAACAGTTCATTACAATGACACGACCGTTCCGGTAAGAGTTTTTAGCCCGGATCCGCTCACCCCCTACAATCTAACTTATGGTGGCATTTATAAAGATCTTAACGATGCGAACGGTACTGTACTAGATTCTCTAACCATTATTGACACACTCACTGTTGATCGGATTGCGGATACAACTTTTCTACGCAACGAGTATATAGCCATTGTGGATTTTGATGCACCCTATATATTACCAAGCACCTCACCGCAAGATTGGACCGGTGGAAGAACGGCCCCTGAATTTGAACAAGTAATGTGCGTATACCACGTTTCAGCACTTTCGAGGTATTTGAATACTTTGGGATATGGTACTATCATGAGCTATACAATCCACGCAGATGCACATGCTCTGAATGGGCAAGACAATAGTATGTTTAATTACGGCTATTCCCCACCCCGACTGTATTTTGGTGAAGGCGGTGTTGATGATGCTGAAGATGCCGATGTCATTATTCACGAATTCGGTCATGCCATATCACACG
Organism: Cryomorphaceae bacterium; assembly: GCA_002685435.1. Next base: position 34,502 of record NYXD01000015.1, read on the forward strand.
GTGCGGCACCAGGGACAAACTTAGGTATGCAGCGAAGAAGTTTTGATGAAGCCTTTGGGGATTATTTAGCAGAACGGCACGGTAGACGCATGGGTATATCGAGTACGCGAGTATTTGACTGGGACGGTAATAACGAATTTTGGAACGGCAGAAGCGTATCCTACGATGGTGTAAAAAACTANAATCAGCTTGTTTTTAGCTCCATCTACCAGCACACAGATATTATGTCTAGCGCAATGTTAGAGTTTAGTTCAAATCCAAATGTAGGTGGAAGCGTTGCGGACAAAATTATTTTAGAGGGAGTTCATTCTATAATGCCAAATCAAACATTAAGACAAATTGCGCAAAACTTCATTTGGGCCGATTCTTTACTTTTTAATGGCTCGCACTACAATGCCCTTACATTGTCCTTCGGTGCTCCTAAGAACATTCTTACAGCTACAGCATTGGACGAATCTACCGCGATTACTCAAAAGGAGCATATTGTGCAAAGCGAATTTGGAAGAATTTTAAAAACTGATGAAGGTAAACCAGCAATGATTAGTTGTTTTAACTGGTCGGGTCAGCTTTTATGGTCGAAAGCTACAACAGGGATTCTAACGCTTCCGGAACGCACATCGGGCATACTAGAAATTCATTATGCAACAGGGGAATTTGTCTTCATTAAGACAAATTAGAAAATAACGAAGCGAGTTCCTCCGGACAGCTTTTCGGTTTAAATGTGATTTTATCTACGAACACGAGCACTACTTTACCTGAAACTAAAGTATCCCCTTTTTTATCTTTTAAGATGTGGTAAAATGATATCTTCCTTGTTGGAAATTCATTTATAGAGGTCTCTAATTGTACTTCTTCATCGTATTTTGCACCTCTTTTAAAATCGATACTCATGTGAACCACAGGCAGCATCGTGCCGTCTGCTTCAAGCTGTGCGTACGAAACCCCCAGTCTTCGTAATAATTCGACGCGACCTACCTCAAAATATGCAGCGTAATTTCCATAATATACTACACCCATTTGATCCGTCTCAGAATACCTGGGTCGAAAGATATGTGTGTCTTTAATTTCTACATGTTTCATAGTCACTAAATTAGATCGCATAGTTTTGTTAACGCAGCGTAAACGAAGCTCGACATTGAGATTTTTGAACAATTCGGGAAACGCATGGTAATTTATACTCAAAAATTTTGGGCGTTTATACTAAGTGTTGATAATCAATCTGTTACATCTCCCCTTAAGCAAAACTTTTTATTAACACAATAGCAAATAAATTTTTTTCAATCAGAATTTATGAACACATTTGCTATGCAGTCAACAAGATGATTACACTCTTCGATTGCCGCCCGAAAAGTTTACTAATACACACAACACTATTCCAAGTTTGAACAGCCTTGGGATAAGAGAAATTTCGACCATGGAGAAAAGCGTTAATGATGTCTGGAATGAAGCCTTGCAATTTATTCAAGACAACGTTGATGACCAGTGCTACAGCACCTGGTTTGAACCTATAAAACCAGTAAAACTTCAAACAAATATCATCACTGTTCAGGTACCTTCAAAGTTCTTTTACGAATACCTCGAGGAGCACTACATTCAACTGTTGAAAGCTGCTATTACCAAATCTTTAAGTCAAGATGCAAAATTAGTATACAGCATCGTGCTTGAAAACGCCTATGGCAATGCACAAGCTCCAACAATGAAGCTACCTAGTAGCGGTCGCAAAAAGCACCCTCGTCAAAGCGTTAATATGCCGATGAAGATTGGGAATGATAAGGAAATTAAAAATCCATTCGTCATACCGGGTTTGCAAAAACTGAATATTGATTCCCAATTGAATCCTAACTACAGCTTTGAGAACTTTATCGAAGGGGATTGCAATAGACTAGCTAGATCTGCAGGCTATGCAGTTAGTAAAAACCCTGGTGGAACTTCGTTTAACCCACTCATGCTTTACGGAGGAGTAGGTTTAGGGAAAACCCATCTAGCCCATGCCATTGGGGTTGAAATTAAGGACAACTACCCAGAGAAAACTGTGCTCTATGTGAGTGCCGAAAAATTTACGCAGCAGTTTATTGATAGTATCCGAAACAATACCAAAAACGATTTCGTTCATTTCTATCAAATGATTGACGTTCTAGTTATTGATGACGTTCAAAGTTTCTCTGGGAAGGAGAAGACACAAGACGTATTCTTTGAGATCTTTAACCACCTCCATCAAAATGGTAAGCAGATCATTTTAACATCAGATCGTGCACCAGTTGAGCTCCAGGGAATGGAACAACGTCTATTAAGTCGCTTTAAGTGGGGCTTGAGTGCAGATCTTCAAAAGCCAGGTCTTGAGACGCGTGTTGCTATTTTAGGCAAGAAGCTTTACAACGATGGTATTGAGATTGAGCAAGATATTATTGAATACATCGCTTACTCGATAAACTCCAACATCAGAGAACTCGAAGGCGCTCTCATTAGCATACTTGCGCAAAGCAGCTTGAATAAAAAGCAGATTACCATTGAGCTCGTTAAATCCATGGTCGATAAATTCGTAAAAAGTACCACGCGTGAGATCTCAATCGATTTTATTCAGAAGGTGGTTTGCGATTATTTCGATATGCCACTAGAATTACTAAAATCAAAGACTCGTAAACGCGAGATTGTTCAAGCGAGACAGCTCAGCATGTATTTCTCAAAGCAGCTCACAAAAAATAGTCTTGCCAGTATCGGTCAACAGTGTGGAAATAAGGATCATGCTACTGTTCTTCATGCATGTAGAACAGTTAATAATTTGAAAGAAACGGATAAACGTTTTCGTACGTATGTTGACGATTTACAAAAACGTCTCACACTCGCTTAAAAAAACAGTTTAACGAATGTTTTAGAGTCAGTATCTTAGGGTACTGACTTTTTTATTTATGAAAATTCTCATGGTTTGTTTGGGCAATATATGCCGATCCCCCCTCGCTCAGGGCATAATGGAAAACTATGCGCCTAACGATTGGCACATAGATTCCGCTGGTACCTCGGGTTGGCATGCTTCTGAACGCCCGGATACAAGGAGTATTTTGATTGCTAAAGAGCGCGGAATTACGATCGACCAGCAACGTTCTCGTCAAGTGACAGTAGAAGATTTCGAAGTTTTTGATATCATCTTTGCAATGGACAGTTCTAACCATTCGAATCTAATTCAACGGGCTCCTGATGAATCAGCTAAAAATAAAGTCCGGCTTTTATTAAATGAGGCCTATCCCGGTGAAAATCGCCAAGTACCTGACCCCTACACTGGAGGACAAGAAGGCTTTTCTCACGTTTACGAGCTTCTCGAAGAAGCTATTCAATCTTTTTTAAGAGCGCACTAATGGCTGCTATATACTTACTTCCAAACACACTAGGGCAGGATAATTTTGATACAATTCTACCAAAAGATGTAGTGGCTATTGTGAATAGTCTGACCTACTTTATTGTTGAAAATGAAAAAACTGCTCGTGCATACATTAAGCGTTTATTGCCTGATAAAAACCAGCGTGAGTTGAGACTCGAGATTCTCGATAAGCAGACTGATCCTCTAGATTTACCTGGATTTTTAGATCCTATTAAAAATGGACATTCCATTGGAATTCTGTCCGAGGCAGGAGTACCTTGTGTCGCCGACCCTGGTGCAACGATTGTTAGTATCGCACATCGTAAAGGAATTGAGGTTCGTCCATGTGTAGGCCCTTCTTCGATTCTCTTAGCGCTAATGGCGAGTGGATTTAATGGGCAACAATTTGCCTTCAGAGGCTATTTGCCGCACGATCGACCTATTCGCAAGAGAGTGTACCAAGCCATGCAAAAGGATATACGAGACGGCATTACACAGATCTTCATGGAAACACCCTATCGCAATGGGAAACTATTGGAAGAGTTGATGAATACCCTGCATCCGGAAACGAAGCTTTGTATTGCTGTAGATATTACTTTAGATAGTGAGTATATTAAAACTCAAACGGTCGCGAAATGGAGTTTAGAACATCCTGATCTGCATAAACGCCCCGCGATTTTTTTGATAGACTAAGTCGATATGACTACCAACGAGGATAAGGACAATAAACTAGTAGAAAGTGTATTCAACGATCTGTTGAACAGTATTGAATACAAGACCGATGAGGCCGATCAAAAGTTGATAAGGCGTGCATTCTCATTGGCTAAAGATGCGCATAAAGGCGTTCATCGTAAAAGCGGAGAGCCTTACATCACACATCCTATTTCGGTTGCACAGATAGTCGCAACTGAAATTGGTCTAGGCCCGACAAGTATAGCCACTGCATTAATGCACGATGTAGTCGAAGATTCGGACTATACACTCGTGGATATCGAAGGTATGTTTAGTCCGAGCATTGCAAGACTCATTGACGGCCTTACTAAAATCTCAGGTGTAGTCAGTATGGAAAGTAGCATGCAGCTTGAGAATTACAGGAAGATGTTGCTTACCATATCTGATGATGTAAGGGTAATTTTAATCAAGCTAGCAGACCGACTGCATAACATGCGTACGATGTCTGGCATGCCCGCTCATAAGCAACTAAAAATAGCATCGGAAACACTATTTATTTATGCGCCACTGGCCCATAGATTAGGGTTGTTTAGTATTAAGACAGAATTAGAGGATATTTCTTTAAAGTACACAGAACCCGAGATTTTTGACGATATCAATAATCGAATGGAACGTTTACAGCGTGAGGATTTTTCGTATCTAAATAAATTCGAGAGTAAGGTATTCGCAGAACTTTCTCAAGCGAACTTAACGTTCGAAATAAAGAAGCGAACAAAGAGCATCTATTCCATACGACGAAAAATGAAAAATCAGAACGTCAGCTTTGAACAGGTGTATGATAAATATGCGATTCGCATCATTCTTGAGGCCAAAAATGATAAAGAAAAGGCCACATGTTGGCAGGCATACTCCATAGTAACGGAGAATTTTAGCCCCAACCCTGCTCGTTTACGTGACTGGATCAGCTCCCCTAAAAGTAACGGGTATGAATCGTTACACACCACCGTAATGGGTCCAGATGGACACTGGATCGAGGTTCAGATAAGGACGAGGCGAATGGATGACATTGCTGAGAACGGCTTCGCAGCGCATTGGAAATACAAAGAAGATAGCTCTGGAAGTAACCAATTAGATCGTTGGCTCCTGCGCATACGTGAATTTCTCGATGATCCTGAAAACGATAGCGAGGATTTTATCGATAACTTTAAGATGAATCTTTTTTCATCTGAAATTTTCGTGTTCACACCCAAAGGTGAAATGCTTACTCTTCCGAAGGGAGCAACTGCATTGGATTTTGCTTTTGATATACACACGGAGGTGGGTGCACATTGTCTGGGCACAAAAGTGAATGGAAAACTTATTCCTTTAAGCACTCCTCTTAAATCTGGTGATCAAATAGAGGTTTTGACTTCTGTAAAGCAAGAGCCTAAAGAAGATTGGTTAAGCTTTGTAAAAACCAGTAAAGCGAAACAACGCATTAAGCAAAGTTTAAAGAAAGAAAAGCAGTTGATCACAGGTCAGGGTCAATTTATTCTTGAACGCAAACTGAAAGTTCTCAAACTAAAAGCAACCCACAGTAACATTCATAAACTGGTCAATTTCTTTGGCTTAAAGAATCCTGAGGAATTATACTATAAAGTAGGTCTTGGTGTTATCGATAACGGTAAACTGCGAGAATATGCGCGGGAAACTTCCGGTCTAGTTAACTATTTTAAGCAACGCATAGTCAAGAGCAACTATGCTAAGACCAAACTAGGTACTAAAACAGGGAAAACATCCTCCGATCATTTAATGCTTGTCTTTGATACAGATGAGCATGAAATGGACTATACGCTTGCAAAATGTTGCAATCCGTTACCGGGGGACAGAGTTTTTGGTTTTGTAACTACCGCTGATGGTTTGAAGGTGCATAGAGATGACTGTCCGAATGCAGTTTTACTCCAAAGTAGATTTGCAAATAGAACATTAAAAGCGAAATGGATAGATCGTAAAGGTGCATTTTCAACCATTAATTTGCTCATCAACGGAATGGATCGAATTGGTATAGTAAACGACGTTACAAAAGTGGTTTCTAACGATCTCAATATTAACATTAAGGCCATCTCTTTCAGCGTTGACGACGGGTTATTCACAGGTAAGTTAACCATCGAAGTCGCGGATAAATTGGGGTTAACGGACACTATTAACAATATCAAGAATTTAGAAGGGATTAGTAGTGTCTCTCGTGTAGGTAAATTCAATTGATACAACGTACTTTAGCGTTTTACTTTTCATGAGTACACAAGAAGCATACAATAAGGTAAAGGACGTATTTGGCCGCTATTTGGAAGAGCATAATCAACGCAAAACTCCAGAGCGGTTCGCTATTTTAAAGGAGATCTACGAAAATGACGACCACTTTGATGTGGAAACCCTGTACCTGAGTATGAAAAATAAGAACTATCGGGTTTCACGAGCAACCTTATACAATACCATAGAGTTGCTTCTAACTTGTGGATTGGTGAGTAAGCACCAGTTTGGTCAGAATCAAAGTTTTTATGAGAAGTCCTATTTCAATAAACAACATGATCATGTCATCTTAACGGATACCGGTGAGGTTTTCGAATTTTGTGATCCACGCATTCAAAATATCAAACAAACAATCGAAGAAATTTTTGGGGTAGAAGTAGAAAGCCACAGTCTTTACTTCTATGCTAAAAGAAAAGATTCGAGCAACAAATAATTATGGCAGTAGATGTGCTTTTAGGTCTCCAATGGGGAGATGAAGGGAAAGGGAAAATAGTCGATGTATTGACACGTAAGTACAATATTATCGCTCGCTTTCAAGGTGGGCCCAACGCAGGACACACTTTAGAATTTGAAGGCAAAAAGCACGTTTTACATACCATTCCCTCTGGAGTTTTTCACGAGAATGTGATGAATGTTGTTGGCAATGGTGTAGTCATTGACCCTGTGATTTTTAAAGTGGAATTAGACAAGCTTATTGACCAGGAACCACATGTATTGAGTAGATTAAAAATTAGTCGCAAAGCGCACTTGATTTTACCTACTCATCGCTTGTTAGATGCAGCGAGTGAAGCCGCAAAGGGTAAAAAGAAAATCGGTTCAACGTTAAAAGGTATTGGACCGACCTATATGGACAAAACAGGACGTAACGGTCTACGCGTTGGAGATATTCAGTTGGATAACTTTAGTGATTTATACAACGCATTAGTTGCTAAACACAAGCAGTTACTTACTGGGTATGAAGGATTTGAATATGATTTAGCATCCCTTGAAGCAGACTGGTTTGCGGCAGTAGAATACCTACGATCGCTCGATATTATCGACAGTGAACCCTATTTCCACGACGCTATAGCAGAAGGTCAAACCATACTGGCAGAAGGAGCGCAAGGAACGTTGCTCGATATTGATTTTGGCACCTACCCTTTTGTTACCTCTTCAAACACAACTTGTGCAGGAGCTTGCACCGGTATGGGTATTGCCCCTAATAAGATCAGCAACGTCTACGGAATATTCAAAGCGTATTGTACTAGAGTCGGCTCCGGTCCTTTCCCGACAGAATTGTTTGAAGAAGTAGGAGCCACTATCCAGAAGAACGGTCACGAGTTTGGTGCAACAACGGGGCGTCCCAGAAGATGTGGTTGGTTAGATTTACCTGCATTGAAATACGCAATCAACGTTAATGGCGTTACAGAGTTAATGATGATGAAAGGTGACGTTTTAAGTGGAATAGGTCCTATTAAAGTTTGTACTGCGTATAAGTACAAAGGAAAGGTTGTAAAACACTTGCCATACAAGTTGCAAGAAGATTTAATAGAACCAATTTTTACAGAATTGCCCGGTTGGGATGAGGATCTAATGCAAATGACGTCTGAAGATGTCTTCCCGCAAAGCTTTAGAGACTACATTTCATTTATCGAAGCGGAAGTCGGAGTCCCAATTACCCTAGTAAGCGTAGGTCCGGATCGTGCGCAGACTATAATTAGAAACTAATGAAAAAGGCCATACTTATTTGTGTGGCTCTTTTTTTCTCTACCCCTAATACAGGGTGGGGTCAAACGAAAATTCAAATTATTCGAAGCGATACAACCGATTTTATCAAAGGGGATAACGGCGCGCAAACGTATTATTTGAAAGGTAATGTAGCTCTAAGACAAGACGTTGCGTTAATGTATTGCGATTCTGCAGTTTTGTATCGTCCACAAAATACTTTTGAAGCATTTGGCAACATACGGGTAATACAAGCTGATACCGTGCTCATTACAGGGGAAGAATTAACGTATGAGGGCGATAAACGAACTTTTACTATTACAGATAATGTTGTTTTAAAGACTCCGTCATCTAAACTTGCCACTAAAGTCTTGAAGTACGATAGGAATACCTCTACAGCCTATTATCTCACCAGATCCACTCTAGAACGAAAAGAACTACGAATAACTTCCGATGTTGGGAACTACAATACAGAATATGAAGTCGTACGGTTACGAGGAAATATAATTGCCGTTGATTCCGCCTTCAAAATGACTACTGATACTTTACTCTATAGTCCTAAGAAAAATAAATACTCTTTCGCCGGACCAACAGAGCTCATTCGAGATAGCACAAAGCTGTTCTGCTCTAGGGGAACTTACTCCGCCGACTCTACTCTACTAGAATTGTATGATGGTGCGAAAATGATGGCCCCGAAACAGTATATAGAGGCAGATAGTCTTTATTACTTTTTAAATTCTGAAGATGGGACGTTGCATGGTAACGCCATGGTTGCGGACTCTGTAGAAGGATTTGTACTTAACAGTAGCTTCATCGATTATAAAAAAAGTCCAGTCTATGTAGATGCCTATCAACCGGTATTCTATAAACAAAGTATGGACAATGACACCATTTACGCGAAGGGTGATCGCTTGGCCATACGGTCAGAATTAGACTCGAATAAAATAGTTCATTTGTACGGTGAGACGTCTTTTTTTAGTTCTGATTTTCAAGGCATCAGCCCTAACTTCTTATATCAAGAAGGTGCAGAAGAATTAGCGCTCTACCCATATCCCACCTTGTGGAGCGGGAATAGTGAATTTGGAGCCGACTCTACAGCATTGAAATTAAAAGCAGACGAATTAGACAGTTTGTTCATGCTTAATAATGTAACTATAACTACAGCAACAAAGGACTCCTCATACTTTGATCAAACTACCGGGACTAAGCTAAAAGGGAATTTTTTAGACAATGCTTTGAAAACTGTCCGTATCGACGGAAATGCGCAAGCGCTGCTTCATAACGTGAGCGAAGAAGGCAGCATTGAAGGATTGAACAAGAGCAGTTGTTCTTGGATGAAGATTGTATTTCAGGAAGATGCATTAAAGCGAATAAGAATGGCTCGTGACGTGGAGGCTACCTATACACCGAAGAAATCAGCCGTTCCCGAGTGGTTACCCGGTTGTCAGCCCGCTTTTGAGCTTCGACCTAATAAATCGTCCCTTACTTTGCCTGTTACTCCCGCTCCAGAACAGCCTTGATATCTGGTTTAAAATAAGAAGGGCCTTTCATCACCTTACCGTCCGCTCTGTAGATAGGTTTGCCATCCGCCCCTAGTTTACTCATGTTACTTGCTTGAATTTCTTCAAAAACCTCTTCGATGATGTGCTGCATTCCATGACTTAATATAGTCCCACAAAGGATGTACATCATATCACCTAAGGCATCTGCAACTTCCACGGTATCCCCTTCCATCGCCGCTTCGAGATACTCTTCGTTTTCTTCCGCCATCAAGCGGTGTCTTAAGGCAATAATCTCTTGAGAAACTACAGCATTTGGAGTATATTCATTAGGTATTCCAAAGGTATCGTGGAACTTTTCTACATGTTTGATCTGTTTCTGCATGTCATGCTTTTTTTGAACGATTGCATTGTAAATTTACAACATGGAAAACATTACAACGGGACATTGGATATTTGCGGGAATATTTTCGATTTCATTTTTGATTTATCTCTTCATCAGTTACCGAAAAGATCTGCAATTGCACAAGATTCATTATAAAAGTAGTGGTATTCAGGTTATGCTACTTATCGTCATTACCCTGTTTGTTTTGTTTGTTTTCAAGCGTCTAATGTAGCGCCGATTCTGTCGTATATTTGCAAAGAGTTTAACTCAACCCTATCGCATGACAGAGAAGCAAAAAAAAGAAATCAGTTACCAGGAGTATAAGACCGAAGTACTCCAAGACTATAAGACCGCAGTTTTATCGCGTGAATGCTCATTAATGGGGCGTCGCGAAGTACTTACAGGTAAGGCTAAGTTTGGGATTTTTGGTGCTGGAAAAGAATTAGCTCAGATCGCATGGGCAAAGGCCTTTGAGAAAGGTGATTTCAGGAGCGGTTATTATAGAGACCAAACATTTATGATGGCTCTAGGTGAAATGGATGCTAAACGCTTTTTCACCTCCCTTTACGCTGTTACTGATGTCAGGGAAGAACCTATGGCAGGTGGTCGTCAAATGAACGGCCATTTTGCGACCAGATCACTTGATGAAAACGGCGATTGGGTAAATCTTACTGAACAATACAATAGCTCCTCTGACATAAGCCCAACCGCTGGACAAATGCCGCGATTATTAGGTTTAGCACAAGCTTCTAAAGTGTACAAGGATATTTCTTTCGAGGGAAGCGATAAATTTTCCAACAAGGGAAAGGAAGTTGCTTGGGGAACTATAGGTAATGCCTCCACTTCTGAAGGTCTCTTTTTCGAAACTATAAATGCCGCAGGGGTTTTACAGGTCCCTATGGTCATCTCAGTTTGGGACGACGAATACGGTATTTCAGTGGGTGCGGAATATCAAACCACTAAGCAAGATATAAGCGAAATTCTCAAGGGATTTCAGCGTGATGAAAAAGGAAATGGCTACGATATTTTTGTAGTAGAAGCCTGGGACTACCCCGCACTAATAAATACATTTTTACATGCTGGACGTGTGGCACGTGAGGAACATGTTCCAGTGATGATTCACGTAAAAGGTATGACGCAGCCACAAGGACACAGTACGTCTGGATCACACGAACGCTATAAAAGTGAAGAGCGTTTACAATGGGAGAAAGATTTCGACTGCATCTTAAAATTCGGCGAATGGATCATAGCACATGAAGTAGCCAGTCAAGAAGAATTGGACGCAATAACGAAGGAAGCTAAAAAGCTTGCTCGTGAGGGGAAGAAAGAGGCCTGGAGCATTTATCAGAGTCATCCCATTCGATTAAAAAACGAAGTCATACCGTTATTAAAAGCCATTCAAACACAAGGGGAAAAAGGCATCTTTATAACCAATACCATAAAGGAACTGGAGTCTCACGAGGATTTAGAGGTTGCACATTCATTTAAAGCAGTTCGCAAAGCATTACGAACGGTTAGTGGAGACCGTGCTATAGATGTAGCTCCGCTAAAAAGTTGGTTAAATAAAGAAGAAGCTGTTCAACGCGAACGCTACAGTTCGCATCTCTACAGCGTGCAATCTGAGTCGGCATTGCTTGATTATATACCAGTTGAGTACGCTACTCAAGAACTTGTGGATGCCCGCATTATACTCAGGGATAATTTTGACGCTCTCTTTACTAAGTACCCTGAAGCAATGGTCTTCGGTGAAGATTCAGGCAAAATTGGCGATGTAAATCAAGGCCTAGAAGGAATGCAGGCGAAATATGGTGAGACAAGAGTACAGGATGCTGGAATTCGTGAAGCAACGATTATGGGGCAAGGCATTGGTCTAGCTATGCGTGGATTACGCCCTATTGCTGAAATTCAGTATTTAGACTATTTGCTCTATGCCCTTCAAATCATGTCCGATGATTTGGCAACAGTCCACTACCGCACCGTAGGTGGTCAGAAAGCGCCAACCATTGTTCGAACTCGTGGACATAGACTAGAAGGTATTTGGCATTCTGGATCTCCAATGGGTACGATTATTAATACAATCAAGGGAATGTATGTTCTCGTCCCTAGAAACATGACAAAAGCTGCTGGATTCTACAATAAGCTGATGCAGCTTGATAATCCAGCCCTCGTCATTGAGTGTTTAAATGGGTATAGAAGAAAAGAAACTTTGCCTTCTAACTTGGCTGAATTTACAGTACCTATTGGTGAAGTAGAGATCATGCAAGAAGGAACCGACATCACCCTTGTTACGTATGGTTCGAACTGTACAATAGCCACAGCTGCTGTACAAGAACTTTCAAGCATGGGAATAAGTGTTGAATTGATTGATATTCAATCTCTTATTCCGTTTGACTTAAACCATGATATAGTAGTAAGTTTAATGAAAACTAATACTTTGGTTATTCTTGATGAAGACGTTCGTGGTGGTGCCTCAGCGTTCTTATTACAGCATATTTTAGAGGACCAAAAAGGATACCAATATCTTGACGGTGCTCCCTTAACGATTACCTCCAAAGATCATCGTCCAGCTTTTGCTTCTGACGGCGATTACTTTTCTAAACCGTCTCATGACGATATAGTGGAGCAATTATATGCGGTAATGCATGAAAAAAACCCTGAGCTATATCCTTCGATTTAATGGCCACACCTAAGCTTTTCCCGAATATAGTTGCAGGAGTATTAGAAGCACTTGAAATGTCATTTGGAAAAGGTCTCTATGCTGATAAGGTTGTAGAGCGCTTGCTGCGTCAAAATAAAAAGTGGGGTTCACGTGATCGCAGTTTTGTTGCAGAACATACCTATGAAATGGTTCGATGGTGGGCATTGCTTTGGGGTCTGTTGGGACAGGAACCCACTACGAAAAGAAAAGATCTTCAAAAACTTTTTGGCGTTTACTGGCTTTGGCGAGGCTTTGAGCTTCCAGATTGGCCTAAGTTTGACGCTGTTAGAGGTATAGCTATAGAAGAGCGTTTAAATGCTTTAAATGGAACGGCAACGCTTGAAAGCTATGCCTATTGGTTTGATGCCGAGGCTAGAAAACAATTGGGTACAAAATGGGATTCAATAGCGAAGGCAATGAACATACCGAATGCGGTTAATCTTCGTGTTAACACTTTGAAGGCCAGCGAGGAAAATGTGCTTATCGAATTAAAAAATGCAGGATTAGAGGTTCAGCCTCACCCGGTCTTTGACAAAGCGTTAGTATTGAAAGGAAGACCACGTCTTAATAACCTTGAAGGGTTTAAAACAGGAAAATTCGAAGTACAAGATGCTGGCTCTCAGTCCATAGCTCCTTTTCTAAATCCTAGACCAGGCTCTATTGTTATAGATGCATGCGCAGGCGCAGGCGGTAAAACACTCCACCTAGGTGCTTTGATGAAAAATAACGGTAAGCTCATTGCCATGGATGTGGAAGGCCGCAAACTAGGTGAACTATTAAAACGAACACAACGAAGCGGATTAACGATAGTTAAAACGAGAGCTTGGGAAGAAGCTGGTGTTTTGGACGAATTATCGAACAGTGCGGATTATCTTTTGCTGGATGTGCCATGTTCTGGCTCCGGTGTTATAAAGCGTGAACCAGATACGAAATGGAAGCTACAGCCAGAGCATTTAGATCGATTAGAATCGGTCCAATTCAGTATAATCCGTGATTATTCTCGCGTACTGAAAATAGACGGAATCATGGTTTATGCCACTTGTAGTATTCTACCTAAAGAAAATCGCCTTCAAGTCGATGCTTTTCTAGCTCATCCTGCAGGCGCCCAATTTGAGTTGTTAGAAGACCGGACCGTAGATCCATCAGATCATAATGATGGCTTTTATATGGCCCGATTAAAAAAGCTCGCATGAAGACCACTGAATCCAACTCACTTTATGACGGCCTTGAGCACATGAGTGCCCTAGAATTGGCTCAAGGAATTAATGCTGAGGATGCTAAAGTTGCAGCTGCAGTCGCTACTAAAATTTCAGAAATCAGTTCTTTTGTGGAAGCCCTCGTCGATCGCATGAAAAACGGTGGCCGATTATTCTATATCGGAGCAGGAACGTCTGGTAGATTAGGCATATTGGATGCAAGTGAGTGTCCACCAACCTTTGGAGTCAACCANGAAACAGTGATAGGTCTTATCGCAGGAGGTGATTCCGCAATTCGTAAAGCTGTTGAGCATGCGGAAGACGATTGGAATGGTGCGTGGAAGGATTTATCTCCTTATGCGCTTTCAGAGAATGACACAGTCGTTGGTATCGCAGCGAGTGGCACGACTCCTTATGTTATTGGCGGAGTTAAACAAGCGCGACTCGAAGGGTTACTTACCGCTTGTATAACGTGTAATGCGGGTTCTTCACTAGCACAGGCTGTAGAACATGCTATAGAGGTAGTCGTTGGTCCTGAATTTGTTACAGGCTCTACTCGAATGAAGAGTGGTACCGCTCAAAAGATGGTATTAAATATGATTTCTACAAGTGCGATGATATTATTAGGCAAGGTAGAAGGAAATAAAATGGTGGATATGCAGCTTTCTAATGCTAAGCTAGTTGAGCGTGGTGCTCGAATGATTGTAGAATCTACCAAAGTTACACTAGAATATGCTGAAATGATGCTGTTAAAACATGGAAGTGTGCGTGCAGCAGTACATGCAATACAAACTACTCATGAGTAAGAGTAATCAAGATCACATAGTAGCGGGCTTATTTAAATTGGCCTGGTCCTTTCCCTTTATTTTTGCTGGTCCAGCCTTATTTATAGGAAAAGGCACATCAGGAGCGTGGTACTGGACCGCGTTGTCTATACTATTGATGCTGAGCGGTGCCATCCTGGTAGTGCTGGGTTTGCGGCAAATCCTTCGCGGTTTCTTCGGTGACTAATTACAACAGTTTAATCACACGTTGAATTTGCGTGCGACCTCCCCTTTCAATGTAAAGTATATATGTACCCGCTGCGATGTTATCGCCTGGCGACCAAAGCGCTTTGTAACGCTTCGATTCAAGTGTGGTGGTAGCAACCGTACGCTGGTTAAGATCTCTTAATTCTAAATGAATGGGAAGCGATTCACCATCCGGCAGAAATAGAGAGATGTAATCCGGGAAAGGATTCGGGTACACTACGATATCAGAAAATTCTCCCTCGACTATTGCAGAAAGATAGCGGCGTGCAAAACCTAGATTTGGAATGCCATACCCAATACGTGGATTGTGTTGGTAATAATGAGAGGAACTTATTTCTAGCGCCTCTATGACTTCTTGTGCAGTAGCATCAGGAACTGTACTCCATAAGCATGCGGCAGCGCCTGCTATAATCGGGGAACTAAAGCTGGTGCCATTTGCATAAGCTAGCGTGCCGTCGGAACGATATACCACTGCGCCCTCTCCTCTTGCACAAACATTAGGCTTTACTCTTCCATCCACTGTATACCCGCGAGAGCTAAAACTACTGGCTACACCATATTGAGTCACACTGCCAACGGTGAGAATACTGTCTGCATCTGCGGGGAAAGTGAGTTTGTCCCAACTACTACCACCCGCATTTCCTGCGCTTGTTACTACCAGCATGCCAGTGCGCGCTGCAGCCAAGGCACCCAGTGAGATGATACTGGTCCTACCATCAAGGTCTGTAACTGAATAATCGTCTGCCGGGTCGTCAAAAGTGCTGTAACCGAGAGAAGAATTAATAATATCCGCCCCTATTGAATCGGCATATTCAGCGCCAGCAATCCAATTCAACATTTCTTCTGGAGTTTCACTCAGTTCTTTTTCAGTCTTGATTAAAGCATAAGACGCCTGAGGTGCGGTTCCGATGTAGCTTGAATTGTAAGTAGCCATTGTACTTAATACGCTAAAACCATGCGATGAACCTTGATAGACATTACTACCTCCTTCTACGAAATTTTTTGTCGCCGTAGTATGTAATTCGTCGTTGATGACAACCGTATTCGCTCCAACGAATCCTGCATCAAGGACTGCGATCAGCATCCCCTCGCCTAACGCGACGGTTTCATCATAACCGTTAGCCGAATGAATATGNAGGCTGTGCAAAGAAATCTGCTTAGTCTGACTTTCTGAATAGCCGTAGGGGAACTCTGCAGTCTCCNGTTTAGTCATTCCACCACTCAAAGGAACAACGCGTTCTACNCACTGTAAAGACTGAATACGTTCAAGTTCAAATGGAGTAGCCTCTACGTAGGTCACATTCAACCACTTACTAGTTACTCCAGTATAACTAGCTATGGCCTTGATTGCTGCGACATACGCATGTGAAACAGGAACATCGGCCTTAGTAAATGCGATGCCTTGACGAGAACGTCTGTCAAGCGCTCTTTGTGATAAATACGTACTAAAGTTGAGGGTATCGAGAGTGACGGATTTCGTAGAGAAATATACGGCGTAAGGAGAAGCTATCTCCTGTCCTAGCAATCCTTTCACACTGAAAAGAAATAGAATAATTGCTATGTTGAATATTTTCTTCATTCAGATATGGTTCCAGAACCGATCAATTCTTCTCCACTATACCAAGCCGCAAATTGTCCCGGTGTGATGGCCTTTTCAGGAGAATCAAATTCTATATATGCACCCTCTTCTATGCGGTGCACTGTGGCTTTTACTAAAGGTTGGCGGTACCGAATGCGCACATCATAGGCACAAGATTCGCCGATGGATAAGGTTAAATCTTCACGAATCCAGTGCAGTTCAGAAGCTTTAATAAACAAGGCATCACGATACAACCCTGGGTGATCTTCTCCCTGACCTACAAAGATCGCATTGAAGGTGGTATTCACTTCCAAAACAAATAACGGCAATGGACTTCCACCTATGCTTAATCCTTTACGCTGACCGGTAGTGTAATAGTGTGCACCATTATGCTTACCCCGCTTAAATCCATGTTTAGGGTGAAAGTGAAATGGCGCAGCTTTTTCCGCTCGAGTTGTTCTGGGCAAAGACAGTACATCCGCATCTCGAGGAATTTCCCAAACGGTACCCGTTTTAGGCTCTAATTTTTGTTGTAGAAAGTCAGGCAATCGGACTTTTCCAATGAAACATAATCCTTGTGAATCCTTCTTTTCTGCAGTAACTAATCCAGCAGTTTTAGCAATTTCCCGTACTTCTGATTTTTGAAGATGTCCTATGGGAAAGAGTGCTTTGGCCAATTGAACCTGAGATAATTGGCATAAAAAGTAGCTTTGGTCCTTGTTGGAATCTAAGCCACTNAGGAGGTGATGTACTTCTTTACCATTAANATTCGTCGTAGTTTTTCGTACGTAATGTCCTGTAGCGACATAATCTGCACCAATAGACACGGCAGTTTTAAGAAAAAGATCAAATTTTATCTCACGATTACAAAGTACATCTGGATTCGGTGTACGTCCACGTTCATATTCGCTGAACATGTAGTCCACAATACGTTCTTGATACGCCTCGCTCATGTCAATAACCTGAAATGGAATGCCCAATTTATCAGCTACCAGCATGGCATCATTACTATCTTCTACCCAGGGGCATTCGTCATGAATAGTGACCGAATCATCCACCCAATTGCGCATGAATAATCCAATGACATTGTACCCCTCTTCTTTGAGTAAATACGCTGTAACAGAGCTATCCACACCACCGCTAAGACCTACTACAACCGTAGTTTTACTCTTTTCCTTCTGCGTCATATGTGGTTTCACTTTCCAGTTGTCCGTATCTGTACTCTTCTTTACGAATCACTTTATTCTCCTCGAAATAATACCAAGTTCCGTGCTTCTTATCTTTTTTATAGAAGCCTTTAGCTAATAGCTTTCCGGATTCATCGTAATAGGTGCATTCACCGTTGAGCTTATCGTTTTCGTACAAGCCCTTGGTACGCAACGTTCCGTCTTCCCATTTCCTGAGCCAAACACCCTCCTGAGCACCGCTCTCAAAAGTCTTCTTCTCAGCCAATTTTCCACTCTCATAATAGGTTACCTGTGCCCCATTTAAGACACCGGCAGTATATTCTTCACTTTGAGTGAGCGTACCCTTTTTATCGTAATAGCGCCATGTGCTATCTCGTAATTGGTTCTTATATATTCCCTCCGCTTGTATTACTCCATTGCTGTGGTAAGCTTTTGCATAACCTATACCCGACTCCTTCCTGTAAATGATTTCAGACATCATTCCTCCTTCGCGTTCAAAGTAGTAGACGAAAGTTCCTACTGGAACATTGTTCTTGAAATACCCTTCATAGCGCTTCTTTCCAGATTCGTATGTCTTCACCCACTTGCCCTGCTTAAGCCCCTTCTGGTCCGTATGGTTCACTTGCGCAAAAGTGCTGGCGCCAATTAAAAATGAAAGAATCAGTAAAATATTTCTCATAGTACAAAGTTACGCGCTTACCATAAGTGAACAGGCAAGGATTGAATTAGTTCCACACCTAAATATACAGGACTGTAGGACCCTCTTGGAAAGTACTTTTGTCTAAGGTTCATTTTAAGATGTGATAAGGAACCAATTTTACACTCCACCTGTGCTCCAGGTGCAATCATCAGGCCAGATCCCACATCTATACCACCACCACCAGCAATTCCTGAAGTCAAGTCCAAACCGTATTTGAAAGTCTTGCTGTTTTTCATAAAGGCTGCACTGAANAATCCCTCTGCATAGGCGCCGTAACCGCCACTGGCCGCCCAGAACGTATGACCATAGGCATCCAACGAATAGTTCTCATTGCTCCAAGCTTCAATGCCTAGCCCCATGGTTATACCTGACATAGGATTATATGAATTGCCGTTTCGATCCAAACCGGGAGAACGCTGTTGACCCACTCCAGCCAAAACTTTTAAGGCTACCTCGCGTGAGTCCTCATTACTGTATTTTCCTCCTCGATAATGAAAGCCTAAGGAGCTTTTAAAATCAAGATGTCGGCTGTACGAAACAAACGGAACAGAAGCTTCATCACTTAGCGCCGTCCATTGTCCTAAGCTAAATTGATGCCCACCAAACTGGGCTCCAGTACTTACCATAGTAGATATTCCACCACCTGTAAACACACCGCCACCACCGCCGGATCCTAGATGTGCGCGGAAGAAAAGGCGTTNAGAAGGCGTATTGAATCGCAGCCCCATAGAGTAATTCATATACCCGTCAATGTTGCCTAATGCACCCGCTCCTAGTTGAAGTTCACCCCCAACGGTATGATTGGTGTTTAAATATTGTCCGACACGTACACCTGCATAGGCACTTTGCACCGGTTCACTGTTGCGAGAAGCATCTTCCGGTCCTAAGAACCAAAGACCTGTGACTAATTCAAAATAGGTGGGATAATAGCTGTTATGGCCGCTATATTCTATTCGATACGGCAATACATGTTTGTAGCCGATGGATAAATGATTCGAGGTAATGGCTCCTGAAGGAAAATCTATGTGATTATAGGCAACATCCACTATCCCATATTTGCTCTTAACACTTATTCCCGCATAACCACGGTACATTAATCCATCGCCGTCTGGGGCACCTGCACCNCCTCCAGAGGCTATCGTTCCGCCCACATTAGCGAATATCCATGGGCTTATGTATTGATACGCACCTCCTGTAAATCCGAAGGCATAGAAACCACCATAATTACCCATGATGGCACTTTGGGTCTCTAAACCGCCAGAGATGGAGGTTTTGGTCTTCGTATAATCCTTGACTAACTCAAAGCGCTGGGTCACCCACATCATATCATTAGAGGATTCCAACGGCTCAAACAGAAGAGTCATGGAAGTCCCCTGACCCATAGCGTATTGATGGGCTGCCACGAAAAGTAGGAGCAATAACCTTCGCATCAGAATTGGGTATTAAAAGGAATATTAAAAGTCAATCCCAATTGCCAACCATAGGTCGGAAAGGCTTGAGAGGAATACACGTTATAAATGCCCCGGCCCGTTACATCCCAATTATCGTTTACGGGCACTTCAAACCCCGCATTGACAAAGGCTAGCGCGGCTGCCCCCCATAGGTTGATTCCTCCCCCTGCTCCTGCACCTACCTGAGTTTCGACAAACCACATGTTTGGCTGAAGGCGCAGACCAAATAAACCTTCGGCATAAGCGCCTCTGCCGTCTGTAAAGGCCCAATAGCTCTCGCCTCTAAGCTGAATCATTCCTTTTTTAAACAAGCGAAAAGCAACCCCTAGATTTGAGAAGCCGTCTTCGCCGAGATACGTTCTTACCCCATTTTCTATACTGAGATTCATAGGCAAATATCCGTTCTCGTTTTGTACCGATGTGTAGTTAAAATCTATACCCGTGTGCAAGCCTGTAAAGCCAAAATAGAACGGTCCATCTACCCATCTGAGTATGCCAGAGCTAAACCCTATAAACTTTCCATGGTGATGCCATTGAAGTTCTCCCTGTACCCCAGTTAGAATACCTCCTCCCGCAGGTGCTTTTCNACCACCACCTGTTCCTAAGTTAAGTTCGGCTAAAGCTNTGAATCCCATGTAATCTTTGAAGACCCCGTAGCCACCGTACACATCCATATAGCCACCNAGATCGGATACTGCNGCAGTCAAGTAAACGCTTTTGTAGGTGTATTCATTAAACAATCGACCTCCAATACCAACGAAGGCGGTATTTCGATCGTGTTGATTGAACGTTGAAAACATCGCATTTGTGAAGATTTGGGATTGGCCCACATCGTAAGGTTGGCGACTAAAATCCTGTACTACAGTGAGACTAACTACAGGACTCCAACCTTGAATTATACCCGTACTTACGTAGCTATATTGCCCACCAAAGCCCAGATTGAATTGGCCATTCGAGTAGTCTACCATCATTGCTGTGGTTAAAAATCCACCGGAACCGTCATTGCTTTCTGCCCCACCTCCAGTTGTAAACATCAACTTTGGGTGAATATTGAAGGATTCCGATAAACCAATTCTACTTCCAATTTGATAACCAAAAGTGTAGTAACCAGCGCGTGAGCCTATGGCTGCATTGTTAAGACGAATACCGAAATAGGAAGGGCCATCCTTGATATGATAATTTGCAGCGGTTCCTATAAAACCGATAGGACCACGCGGCGCTTCGATAACCTGTAAAAAGTCAAAATCTATGCTGGTAGATTGAGAGAAACCCGTTAAAAATTCGCAGAGGAATAATAGAATCAATAGTTTTGCTCGTATGAAGTTTCGAAGCATCATTGGTGTATTGGTATTGCTCTTTTTTCTAAGTCCTAAAGTTAAGGCGCAGGAGGCTAGCGATTCCTCTGTTGTTGAAGAAATCGTTGTTTTCTCAACGCGGGGTATTAATCCATCTGGTGCACGATACCATTTAGACGGCTGTAGGTATTTGAAAAATGGTCAAATAAAGGTCGATGAGCGTCAAGCTCTTAACAGAGGGCTACTGCCCTGTTCAGTCTGTTTACCTGACCGTGCTAGTGCCTTGCCGTTCCTACGCACGAAAAGTATTGAATCTAGACCTAAGGCTTTTCGAAAATGTGTTTTCAAAACAAAGACTGGGGCAAAATGCGAACGAGAGGCGCTTCTAGATCATCGGTATTGTGAGCTTCACAAGAGTCGAGGAAAAAAAACGAAAAGAAAGCGATGAGCGTTTTTATAGAAAAACAAAAGCCCCTAGAGTAGTACTCTAAGGGCTTAATTTTGTTGGCGATCCGGACGAGACTCGAACTCGCGACCCCAAGCGTGACAGGCTTGTATTCTAACCAACTGAACTACCGGACCGTGTTCCTCAATGGGTTGCAAATGTAATAGCGTTTTTGAAATCTACAACACCTTTGAGCAAAAAAAACTTGTCTTTTTGAAACTTTCTGAATCTTTCGAAAAAAGCCCAATGTAGTTTCTTAGGTTTGAGGCAAATATGACAAAATGAAAANAGCCGTAATTCTNGCTGGAGGAAAGGGAACTCGACTTGCAGAGATTCGATCAGATGTNCCTAAGCCCATGATGCCTGTNTTAGACAAGCCNCTTTTAGCNTATCANATAGANTTACTCAAGGNACATGGNTTTACNAAGGTATGGCTTATCGTGAACCACCTCTATGAGCACATAGAGGACTATTTCGCTAATGGAGAGAATTTTGGTATTGAAATCAACTACTACATTGAAGAACAACCGCTTGGTACTGTAGGCGGAGTAAAAGCTATAGCACAACACCTGAATGATCCGTTTCTAGTACTCTATGGAGATGTTATGATGAATATGGATCTCAATCGTCTTATTGCCTTTCATGAAAACAAGCAAGCGGATGCCACTTTAGTTGTGCATCCNAACGATCATCCCTACGACAGCGATTTACTAGCTGTGGATCAAGAAGATCGAGTAACTGCTTTCTATGCCAAACCGCATCCTAAAGGTTTGCGCTACAGAAATCTAGTGAATGCNGCTGCTTACGTTTTTAATCCCATTGTACTCGAACATCTGGAACCTGGAGTTAAAGCAGATTTTGGAAAAGATATCTTCCCTACCCTGCATTCAAAAATAAATGTATTCGCGTACAATACACCTGAATACCTGAAGGATATGGGTACACCGGACCGATTAGTAAAAGTTGAGGAAGCCTTGAAAAGCGGAAAGATTGCCGCACGCAACCTAAACAATAAGCAGCGTTGCGTCTTTCTTGATCGCGATGGCGTTATTAACATAGACACGGATCTTATTGACCGTCCAGAAGACCTCGAATTGTATCCCTATGCTGCTTCGAGCATTCGGAGATTNAATAAAATGGGCTTCTTAGTGGTTGTGGTGACAAATCAAAGTGTGATAGCGAGAGGACTTTGCACCATTGCTACGCTTGATGAAATCCATAAAAAAATGGAGACCGAATTAGGACAGGANGGTGCTTTCGTTGAGGCCATTTATTTTTGCCCTCATCACCCGCACAGCGGGTATGACGGTGAGGTTAAAGAATACAAAGTCGAATGCAGCTGTCGTAAACCGAAGCCTGGAATGCTCCAAGAGGCTGCGAACCGATTCAATATTGACTTGACCAAAAGTTACCTCGTTGGTGATAGCCCAAGAGATATTGAGGCAGGCGCTCGCGCAGGCGTGGAAACCATTCGTGTAAAAACGGGACATGGCCTGAAACCACATACTGATATTCCAATGCATTACGTCGCAGATTTAGCCGCCGCCGTTGACCTTATTGAACGTCAGTCTTAGAAGATTTAGTTACGCGATCAAAATCCTTTTTGAATTGGATACCTACACCCTGGGTATAAGGACCTGTGGTTTGNAGTAAAGGATCATTTCTATTACTTCTATTAAATGCTTTAAGTACAACGGTGCCTTGTTTAGATAGGTCTAAAGACACTTCTGTATCGCCGAGCAATAAGGTCGAAGCCTGCTCTTGTCCTATAGGTACGTCAAAGGAAGATTTTAATTTTAATTTACCATCGAAGAAGTTCTTTGATACTCCTAGGTTTAAGTTGTCGCCTTGGTTACCGAAATTGGCCATTGGATTGGCTCCCGTGGTATAATCAAAATCTACCGTCACATATTCTCCTATACCGGCGGCCAACCAACTGCCGAACTCACTAACCAATAATTCCGATGTAGTATTTCCTATGGACGATTCGAAGTTAATACTCTCTTGAATACCTAAGTTTTGTTGAAAGAAATCGCCCAACATGAGTAATGAAAATGCCTGATAATGCAAGGCCTCTTCNTTTAAAAANTGGCGGTTNANTTCNTGTTGATAGGANGCNGGACTTTCTGGTAAATCAATGGCAAAANCTATNTCNGGNGNGAGNAGCGGNCCAGTNAGCGAAATNATNAGATCTACNNGGACCTTNTCNTTGTTNTAATTCGCACTCGTGACTAACCCTGTGAGATCCGTTTGAACGCGGTATACGGCTTTTAAATCAAGCTCAGCTTGATAGACATCTCCGCTCCATGCTATGGTTCCGCCAGACAATAGATTAAACTGCTTGTTTATTATATTTTGTAGCGTAAAAAGATAATCCCCTTCTTCTACCGTGTAGACGCCATATAGCTCAACGCTTTCATCTTCCAGTATTTTGAGCCTCATGGAACCGCTTCCTTGTGCACGAATAATGTCCCCGAGTACCTCATCTAAGACCAATTCAATTTTAGCCACTGGGGTTACCTCTATTGCCAAATCCGCACCGAAAAAATCACGTTCACCCTCGATCGACTCAGCAGTTACTCGCGGTAGCTCAGAATCAATAAAGCGAATAAATCCAGGTAATTCAACAGCTGTGGGGTTGTCAAGAGGTATTTTAAGTAGCGTGCCCGCTTTTGTTGTTGCTTGAACGCTTAATTGCAATTGTTCAACAGGTCCTATCAAATGTATCTCGCCAGCTGCAACGGCGGTTCCATAGAACATATCTTCTACATTTCTTTCTTTATTCATGGCCAGCAAGCTATCCGTGGATAAACGAAGATCTAAACCAAAATCTTTTAATTGGTGATGCTCTATGCCTCCCCAAGTCAGTGCCTTCGTCTGATCGTCCATAGAAATTAGTGCTATGGAATCCAATTCGAATCCATTCTCTGAGATAGAGATTAAAGACTGTTCAGCTGCAGAAAACCGGGAACCTAAAAGGGGTATTTCAACGGCTCCTTTGTTCCAGTAAACCTCTCCTCGAGCATTCCAACTTTTCAGCGGACCATAAATCTGTACACCACCTACTAAATTACCTTCCAGACCTGCTATGGCTTCATGAAAAAATGGGTTTAACGCAGCTACATTTAGCTTATCTATATTCAGACTGAGGTCTAAATCATCAATAGCTGTATTGTAATGGCCTCTGATCAATGAATAGAACTGTTCTTCGTCGGATAGTTGTCCTTGAATGAAAACATCTGACTTTAAAGGTTCATATCCGACGGCACCAGTGAAAGTCCCGTAAGAAATATTGTTCAAGGATAAATCAGTAACGGATGCCATTGCAAACCAATTCACAATGGTATCGTCGTGGAATGCCATATCGATAGAATAAGTGCCTCCGAGAATTGCTTCCGGTGTACGAATTAAATAATTCAGCGGTCTTGCATTCAAATTAGCTTTAATATTTGCCTGATGCTTTAGAGGTTTTAAAAATGAAAAGCGGCCATTCACTAGTAAGGATCCGGCGTCGCCTTTAAACTCCAAATCTTTCGTAATTAGGGATTTCGCATCCCAATGTATTCGCTTACTCTTGTTTATTGCGAACGTATCTAAACCAATATTGAAGCTTGTTTTTACTAGAGTTGCACTACCTGATGTGTAATTCAATGCTCCGGTAACGACACTTGGAATACTGTCTTTGACAGTAGCAGTAAATTGGACCTCTCGACTTATACCACTCCCGTAAGACTCAGCTTTTAGCGAATGTATGGCAGTTTGATTTATCAGTATATGATCTAATGAGGCCTTGGCATTAAAATCACTTCCATTATGATTTATGTTAAGGTCCAAACCTTCAAGCGTATACTCTCCATACGCACAGGATGGAATAAACCCTTCCAGTGACCAATATTTTTTGAAATTAGTATACTCCCATTGTATGGCGCTACCGGGCTCAATGGTCAAGGGCAAATGCATTAAGTCGGCGAACCAATTCACCTCACCAACCTTAAGATAACCTTCCATTTCTGCCTTTGGCCACATCTTTACCGTATTGTCATTGTATGAAGAGGCTATTAGTACATCCACAATTTTTGGGAGCGATTGAAATTCCCAATCACCTTGTAGCTTGCCATCAGCCACGTCGCTCTGAATAACAAGAGTTCGAATACCTTTTTTAAGACTATGCTCAGCAACCAATGAATGCAAGAAAACGGAATCGTTTGGGCGTTCCAGTAACACCTCAATGGCTTCTATTTTACCAATAGAACTGGACTTAAAGTCTACCTTGAACGCGCCGCTGATGACCTGACCAGTATCTAATGGATCGAAGAGATTTAAACCAACAGCATTCAAATCTAGTGCCGAGGTATAATCTTCCCCATTTTTTAGCACAAACCCTTCTAAATCAAGAAGTGTATCTAAACACGACAACCAAACTGAATCCTTAATTCCGTCGTGGTAGAGATCAAAACTCAAGCCTTTACTTGTGTGAGTAGAAAATTGAAGCTTTGGAAAGACCCCTGTTGCATTCCAATCCTCAGTAAAAACCGAACTCATATTAGGCCTTATAGCCGTCCTGAATTCGAGCGATTCTAAGCTCTTAAAATTTGTTTCTTGTACTGAAGCACTAATGTATGCAGGAGACTCTAAATCACTGAAATTTAAACGATAACTAGCTTTTTCTGATGAGCAAACAGCACGAATGTCATAAATTTCCCAATCACGGATTCGTCCCGATACATTCAGTCTATTTGGTACTAAGTTTAATGGAATCTCGTCGGGTAAGTATTTATCTGGTACAGTAAGAACATCAAGGTTCAATTCGATAGCTAATTGCTGTTTTAGACGACCCGTACACGACAATTTACCGCCGATTGTGGGACTTTTAAAGGCAAAAGAACTTTTGATAGAATCGAATTCGTGGCAAAAGAATTCGACATTATAAACGAGTGGTAAATCATATTCTTCAAATTCAGCGGGTAGTATTTGACTATTGGCATCTAGTCTAAGCAATGCCTCCACGTTGAGATCTTCGAGCACTCCTGATATAGCACCTTTTAACTGGCCAAAGTTCAAAACATCAAGCTCAAATAAGCCGCTAATAGCGGCTTCATCATATCCGATCTGGTGGCCACGAACTAAAAAGGGTATACTGTCCCATTGCGCTTTGAAAACAACACTGTCAATACTAAGTGTTTCATCAAATTGTAAACCGCCACAATTCAATTGAAATTCAGACAAAAGAGTATCTCCCATCAACTTCAAATTCGGCACTCGTAATTCATTAATAGACAATCTAAATCCCTGAGAAGATGTTTTAGCCTCTTGTTTACTAATAAACGTTCTTACAGCAGGAACATTAATTTCTAATCCTAACGACTCAAAGGATGTAAGGCGCCATCCTTTTGAAAACGAAAGTTCAGCTAATTCTATTTTCTCACTAGTAACAAGGGTGTCGAATTCCGTGTAGAATAGTAACGGATTCAATTCAATAGAATTTGGAAATTCATATTTAAACCCTTTAAATTCAGAGCTTAACCCAATGTTTGCGAGTCGAGGTTCCACAAAACTTCCCCATAGACTCCGTTGAACACCTTGAGAATTTAATAGGAGAATAGCAGGAGAAATAATCAACAATACAAACACCAAAAGGCCTAACCGGATATTTTTACCCCGTTCACGTGATCTTTGCTGTATTTTTGACTCATTCATGCAAAA
>NYXD01000016.1 GCA_002685435.1 Cryomorphaceae bacterium
ACGAACATATATAACGATGGGCTCCAAGAAACGACCCGCCTTCTTAGGCGCCAAACCTGTTTGATATGTCTTCGCTACACCTCTGAACAAGAAAAACATAAAAATGGCCATGACTAAAATCACAAAAACATTCTTCGTGATAGAAAAATCTAACGGCTTATCGTTTGTTGGGTGGTGGTTATGATCATAAGAAAGGGTCCCGAGAGCGTCCGTTTTGTAGATCTTACCGTGGTGTTCCTTATAAAAGTTCCCATCGACTTCTGCTATACTACCGTGGTGAAATGCAGATGACATAAAGACTTTCAAACCGCGATCCACAAGAATTACTGGCAATGGGAAACCTATTCCGTCAGTAACGTGGAATTCATAGGAGTCCGCGAGGTGGTGCTGAATGGTCTCTTTGATAATGCCTTTAATGTCCTTTTCGCCAGATGCTTCGTCATGCGTATCGTCGTTATGAAAGTCTTCGTGATGCGCCTGTTCCTGCTGAGGTTTCTCAACATTTTCAGCTTGAACATGAGCAACGGGGGTGAAAAACAATACGCCTACAAAGGCAAAAAAGACAGTAGCGTTAGCTTTCATACTATTTGGCATTTCCTCTTTAGGAATTAAAGCGATGCAAAACTAACACTTAATCTCTTTCTTCGAAAAGAAAACACACTATTTTTTTGAGACATTCGGGCTCGCTAAAGAGCTCCAGCGAACCCAATAAAACTCCTTCGTTTTACGCCAACTTAAACGCGGTTTTTTTAGGGTTATGCGCGGTTCAATTGGCGCACCAATGCCGCTGTTTCCATTACGGTAATCAAGCTGTACGGAATAAAAAAAGAGGCAAACTCCATGCTCGATAGGTCTCCATCAGCGTTGAACACAGGGTAAATGAGGAGAAAAAACAATAGAGCTTTTAAACCACTCCCTGATAAAAACACAAACCCCAGTTTTTCTACGTGCGCTTTTTTTAAGCCAATCATAGCTAGGTGTATAAGTGCTGCCATAAAAATATTGAAAATGTAGCATCGTGCTAAAATTCCATGAAG
The DNA here is from genome assembly GCA_002685435.1 of Cryomorphaceae bacterium. Next base: position 1,038 of record NYXD01000016.1, read on the forward strand.
TTCATCAGGTGTTAATTCCTGCTGAATAAGCCACGCCAAAACAGCTGCCACCAACAAGGTGGGATACAATAGCTTTTTCTCTCGAGAAGCCCTACTCATCTTTAGGTAGTCCTTTTACAAGTTGGTACAAGGAAACCCCCACGGCCGCCAAAACGCAAACTGCGGTGTATATCCCTTTTTCTGAGACGTATTTTTCGTCTAAATATTTACCTAATTCCGAACCCAAAAAGATGAGTACAGCCATCTGCACCCCAAGTGTACTGAAGCGCAAGAATTTTTTATCGGACATTATTAGGCGCTTTGAACGCTGTCTTTATCTGACTCGTTGACTTTACGCATAACCGCACCCATGGCCAGAGATCCGTTGATCTCAGCGCCTGGCTCCACGGCTAGTTTCTCAACCTGTACCTTGCCTTTCACTTTCGCTGAAGCCGAAAGTGATAGCGACTGTGCAACGTTGATCGTTCCTTCTAATTGACCTGCGATAGCGGCGTTTTTACATTCTACCTCTCCTTCCACAAGACCGTGTTCACCGATGACTAATTTCCCGGTAACCTTCATGCTTCCCGCTACTTTTCCGTCAACTCGTATGTCTCCATCCGAAACTATATCGCCGGTAATACTTGTGCCCGCTAGTATACGGTTCGATGCTTGGGCTTGTTCTGGGTACTTTTTTGCAGATGAAATCATAATGTGTCAAAATATTGGAGGTACTCTTTAAGGACCTTGTCTCTATAAACTTTGCCAAAGTTCGGATTATTTATATAAAAACCAGCACTTCGAGCCTTTGGATAGTATTGTTCTATCAATATTCCTTGTTGATTGAAGGTATTTAAGTATACCACAGCCTTCTCTTTCGTGCGCAAACCGCTTACAATAATGAGCTGCGTGTTCTGATCGTAGAAAATGTTTTGGATGCGAAGGTTGTCAAACTTGAAAAACTCTTTGTTGAAATCTGCAAGCGCGTTACGCAACTCGTTAATTTTTGAGTTTTCTGCGGGAATTGCTAATATAAATTTATGTGGCGCATTGTCTTGGCGCTGAAAATCTACTTTATTCACTTTTAGGTCTCCCGTTCCACGATTTGGTCCTTCTTCATTTCCGCGCTCATCGTCTTGCAGCATGCTTAATAGCTGAGCGGCGCGGGTGGCCTCTTCTGTTCCTGAATACGTTTTAACCACCACTTGAAGCGCTTCGATAGTCGATTCAGCATCGCCAGAAGTGCCTGTAATATATGCTGCTAATAAGCCTGTTTTCGGTAAAAGCGCGCTGCTCGAGTAGGTTGTTGCGAACGTGTTAAGTAGCGCTGTCGCTGATTTAAATTGGCCCGCTTCATACGCAGTAAATGCAGCATCGTAGGCTTCTTGCTCTTCCAAAGGGATTTTAGGGCCTTTCTTTTCACCGCGCAATAAGGCCGCATAAGGGCTGTTCGCGTAGTTTGTCAAAAGAACCGATTTTGCTGCCTCACTCTTATCTTCTGCCTCCTGTTCGTTAAATAGTAAATACTGGCCATATAAAACTTTCGGTGTCGTCTTTGCAAAAGACTCAAATTCATTCATGTAGTCTGCCCACGCCAATTCGGCTTCATTGTTGTCCTTAAGTCCGTCTTTATAAATGAACCCTAATTCACTTTTAGCAAACGCCTCACGCTGCAAGCTGGCCTTTAAATCATCGTCTGTTTTTAGAACACGTGCGAGGTAATAATCCACGCTGTTTTCATCGCTCGGTAACAATACCTTAGTAGAATCTATTGTAGAGGTATCCCTCGTCTCAGTCTGTTGTACGGCAAAACCTTGTACTGGTTTGTCCTTTGTTCGCCAGTGGTCTTCTAATGTCCGGTTTCCCCACGTTCGTTTAAATGCTGCCACGCCCTTTGCTCGAACTGTTGGATTGTAAAAATACCATTGTCCAGAGCCGCCGCCTGCCTGTGGACCCGCATCTGCCAAAAGGGCGTTTTCAGCCGCGCGCATCGCTACGATTTCAGCGCGTCTTGCTGCCTCCTCTTCTCGAGCCTGCTTGGCTTCTATAAAGTCTTCAAATTTTTGTCGCAAAGCCGGATCGTTCAATCCGTACATCGACTGAAGACTGTCTTCAAGAGCCACAACGTTTAATTGGGCTACCAAATCATTCAATACTGAAGTGCGCTCCTCAAGAGTGTCTAATCCTGGGTAATCCATTGGTAGAACAGCAATAGCACTGTCGTAATACGCTTGAGCGTTGACAAACGCTTTAAAGTCAAATGCAATTCCACCCAGCTTTAAATAGCTTTTCCCTTTTTGACGTGCATTATCTACCGATGCCGCGATACTCTGACGAAGTTTTAACTCAGCCTCCGGATAGTACTCTAGATCCAGTTCTTTCAACGCCCACACATAATAAACCTGATCGCGGTACGTGATGTTTTTATCGTCTTTGAGCATCTTTTTCAATGCCTTCTCAATGACGCTAATATCTTCCATGAAAACATCAAAATTCTCTGCTCGCTTGATTTGTGCAGAAAAGGTGATGTCATAATCGTCCGGGTGAAGTTTCAACACGTCTTCATAGGCTAATGCGCTTTCATAACCTTTACCAAGCTTTGCTAAAAGCTGCGCATTGAGATACGTCAGCCGTACCTTTTCCGATTTGACACTAGCGCTCTGCGCCGCTACTGCAACCCAGTCCTGCGCCTCTACCCACTGTTCTTGCGAGAAATGGAAATAGGCCATTGTCTTTTGAGCCTCAAATAATTCAGCTTTCGGAAGTTTTTTAGTGTACAACTCGTCCAACTGCTGCTCGGCCTGAAAGAAGTTCTCCATACGAATATGCGTCTGCGCTGCCAAAAGCTTTGCCCAAAAGACCTCGTCTTCCGCCAGTTCAATTCGTCCGAAATTATCGTCGATATAAGAAGTCGCTTCAAGGGTCTGTATCAACTCATGCTTATAAAATCGACTTCGGGCTATTAATAGGTACGCCTTAAATACATAATCGTTCTTCTGTTTACCGGCAAAGACCATGCTGTGCTTCTTCACCACTTTCGCGCTCTTCTCAATGGCGCGGTCCATTTTCGCAAATAACCCGGACGCTTGGTCTGCATCTGGCCAAAAGTAAATGGGTAAGAATTGTTCAAAATCCCACTCTTCGCCGTTTTGAAACTGTTCTACAGCCTCGTCAAAAGCCTCCTCACCATTAAAGTATGCATTGTAATGTGCGGTTACTTCGTGGTACTTTCTGTTCACCCAACGGTCCTTAGTCGTAGAACAAGAGGCCAATAAAAGTGCAGCCGCGAATGCAAAAAGTCGTTTGGTATAAAACATATTTCTAATAACGCCCTAAAATTATTTTATTTCACGCCCCGAGAGAAATTCAGAGCACGATATTTGTCTTTAATCATGGCAACAGAAAAAACGAAACAAAAACGCGTAGAGCGGTGGCGTAATAAATTTCGCTTAGTCATTCTGAATGACGATACCTTCGAGGAGCTCTTAACCCTTCGCCTTAGCCCACTGAACGTTTTTACGTTCAGTGTTTTCGCTATTGTTTTTACTATTACAATCACTTCTATCGTCATTGCTTTTACGCCATTAAAAGAATTGGTTCCTGGTTATGCTTCTTCTAAAATTCGTCGTCAAGCCATAGAACTAAGCTTAAAAACAGACAGTTTGGAAGGCGTTTTGCGCCAAAATGAGCGTTATGTGATCGGAATTCAGCGAATTTTGCAAGGAGAAGTAATAGATTCCGTTGTTCAGGATGTCGCGTCTGAAGATACCACTGCTAATACCGCTGTTTTGCTCTCAAGCCCTAGTCCAACGGATAGTGCGTTTAGAGAATGGGTAGAAGATGAAACCGCCTTTAGCTTAGAGCAAAGCGCTGCAGAATTGGACATTCCACAACTATTAGCGCCTGTAGAAGGTGTAGTAACGTCTTCTTTTGACCGCACAACGGGCCACTTTGCAGTAGATGTCGCTTCCACAAAGAACGCGCCGATCAAGTCTTGTTATGAGGGCATCGTGGTTTTTGCGGACTGGACCAGCGAAAATGGGCACATTATTATAATCCAACACGAAAACAACCTTGTAAGCGCCTACAAACACAACAGTGCGTTACTTAAAGAGGTCGGCGAATACGTTCGAAGCGGTGAGGCCATTGCAATTATTGGCAACAGCGGTGAAAACTCAACAGGTCCTCATCTTCATTTCGAGCTCTGGTACGACGGCAGCGCTATAAACCCAGAGGACTATATAAAGCTTTAAATCGACTGTTCGTATCCAGCATCTACTGGCAGGCCTTTCTTTTTACTTTCAATCACCGCCAATGCATCGCAACGTTCGTTTTGCGGATGGTTATTGTGGCCCTTTACCCATTGAAATGTAGGATTGTATTTTTTAAGCAGTGGCAGTATTTGACGCCATAAATCTGGATTTTTTTTGTCCTTGAAGCCTTTTTTAACCCACGAGAACAACCAGCCCTTGTTAACGGCATCCACGACATATTTACTATCGCTCACTACCACAACTTCGATTTTGTCGCTTTTGAGTTCACGAAGACCTTGAATTACGGCGAGCAATTCCATGCGGTTGTTTGTGGTAAGCCGAAAGCCTCCGCTCAGTTCTTTTTGATGGCCGGCACTACTCTCTAAAACAACTCCATAACCTCCTGGTCCTGGGTTGCCGCTTGCTGCTCCGTCAGTATATATCGTTACTCTCAATTGCTTAGTGCCATTTGTTCGATCCACCCTTCAACGGTAGGACCATAATATTCCAGCTCCAGTTCTCGAACGCTTGCCTCAATGGTTTCTGGTGAAGATCCTGGTTCAATTTCNACNCCATATTGCGCNATTATNGCNCCTTCATCATAGGATTCATTCACNANGTGTATNGTGANNCCTGTTTCATNCACNCCNGATTNNCTNACTGCTCTNTGNACGNGTNTNCCNTACATGCCNTTCCCTCCAAANTTNGGCAANANNGCNGGGTGNATGTTCANCATNCGCCCATTNAANGCTANTGTCCATTCNTTGGGTATCNTTTGNAAATANCCNGCNAACANAACCAGGTCTGCNNNTTCNTTNAAANTAGTNAAAANNGNGTCNCTTTCNNNNTTCGNTGAAAANACCTCAANANNAACATTTAATCGGTTNGCGCGCTCAATTACGCCTGCTTTTGGGTTGTTCGTAACTATTAAATTTACCCTNGCANCANCGGATTGCTCGAAATAACGNACTAATGATTCCGNNTTACTTCCTGAACCTGAGGCAAGTATGGCTATTNTTAACATGATTTTNGTACCTTGANGACGCAAATTTAAGCCGAGATATCCGCTGTGGGGGATAACTAAAGTTTTATTTTCTTTGTGGCGATTATTAAANTATTCTAATCATGTCTGAAATTGCAGGAAAAGTAACAGCTATCATCGTTGACAAANTAGGTGTNGACGAAAACGAAGTTAATGCAGATGCTAGCTTCACTAACGACCTAGGTGCGGATTCGCTAGACACCGTTGANTTGATCATGGAATTCGAAAAAGAATTTGANATCCAGATCCCTGACGATCAAGCTGAAAACATTGGCACAGTAGGTCAAGCTATCTCTTANATNGAGGAAGCTTTAGCATAAGCAAAAGTCTTTTTTTATGAGCCTGAAACGCGTAGTAGTAACAGGGCTAGGTGCGCTCACGCCTGTGGGCAACACAGCCGAAGAAACTTGGACGAATCTCCTTGATGGAAAATCCGGTGCCGGACCCATCACGAGATTTGATGCCTCATTGTTTAAAACACACTTCGCGTGTGAGGTAAAAGATTTTATTCCCAACGACTTGCTAGACCGCAAGGAAGCTCGTCGTATGGATCGCTTTACACAATTCGGAATGGTAGTAGCTGACGAAGCTATTGCCGATTCCGGGTTGGATTTTGAAAAAGAAAACCCTGATCGTATTGGTGTTATCTGGGGTTCTGGTATCGGCGGTATTGATACATTCTTTGACCAAGTCAAAGGATTTGTAGAAAACGATCTCAATCCTCGTTTTAATCCTTTTCTCATACCGATGATGATTTCAGACATTACGCCTGGTCGAATCTCTATGAAACACGGATTACGTGGTCCCAACTATACCACTGTAAGCGCTTGTGCTTCTTCTACAAATGCGCTTATTGATGCGTTTAACTTAATCCGACTTGGCAAAGCAGATGTCATCGTTAGCGGTGGTTCAGAAGCGGCTATTAACCCTGTAGGGATGGGAGGGTTCAATGCAATGAACGCGCTATCTACAAGAAACGACGATCCAACAACCGCCTCTAGGCCATTCGATGCCGAGCGCGATGGATTCGTGATGGGCGAAGGTGGTGCTGGCATCATTTTAGAAGAATACGAACACGCAAAAGCACGCGGTGCAAAGATTTACGCAGAGATGGTTGGCGGCGGGCTAAGTGCCGACGCACATCACCTTACTGCCCCGCACCCAGAAGGTTTGGGCGCGCGCAACGTAATGGCAAACGCTATTGATGATGCCGGCCTGAAACCAGAAGATATAGATTACGTAAACGTTCACGGTACATCAACACCACTAGGTGATATTGCTGAAACGAAGGCCATCCAAAAGGTCTTTGGAGAACATGCTTACAATCTGAATATTTCATCTACGAAAAGTATGACCGGTCACCTCTTAGGTGCTGCAGGTGCTGTTGAGGCGATGGCTTCTATCATGGCTATTCATACGGGAATGGTTCCACCGACCATCAACCACTTCAACGACGATGAAAACCTTGATCCTAAACTTAACTTTACTTTCCATTCGGCTCAGGAGAGAGAGGTTAGAGCAGCGTTGAGCAACACCTTCGGTTTCGGGGGTCACAACGCCTCTGTCCTCTTCAAGAAAGCTGAATAGATGAGTAGATTTTCCCAGGTATTTCTTTCTTTAAAACCGTCCCGGTTCAAAAATGAAATCAAGGGAATCGTTGGGTATTGGCCCAAAGACCTTTCATTATATAAACTTGCCCTTCGTCATTCAAGCGCCTATCCTTTTCGCAAAAAGAAAGGTGAGCGCAACAACGAGCGCCTAGAATATTTAGGAGATGCCGTTATTGATTTGGTAGTGGCCGAAGCGCTGTTTTACAGGTTTCCAAAAGAAGATGAGGGGTATTTAACCAAACTCCGTAGCAAATTAGTTTCGCGAAATAACCTTAACAGAGTTGCCGACGAATTGGGCCTGCCTAATCTGTTGGTGGCCAACTTAAAGGGCAATCACGGCGACAGTATCTACGGCGATGCGCTAGAGGCTTTGGTAGGGGCTGTTTATATAGATCTTGGGCTTAAAAAGACTCAGTTTTTCGTCATGAGAACTATTGTCATCCCGTTTATAGAAGACGCTGATTTATTATTGACCACTCACAATTATAAAAGTGAAGTCATTGAGTATTTCCAGTCGAAAAAACTCAGTTTCCGCTTTGAAGAATTGGCCCGACTCGGCGAGCAACACAACAGCACCTTTACGATGGGTCTGTTCGTCGGTGATGAACTTGTTGCTCAAGGGGAAGGAAGTTCAAAGAAAAAAGGTGAGGAAGCAGCGGCAAAGATCTTTTACAATCAAACAGCGGAGTTAACAAATGGCTAGAGTTAAACATATAGACGCACTGTCTCAGCTGAAGATGAACTTCAGCGCTGTAGGTGTTCGCTCGCCTCTAAAAGATTATGAATTAGCCTATTGGTTAAATATTCAATACGGAATGCGGTTGGTCTGCAGGCCTGAACCAGAAGACGAATGGGAAAATAATGTTGTTTGGGANTACAACGTTTTTGACGGCTCAGACCCCTTTGGTGAGGTTTTGTGCATGGTTGCAAATTTGAGCTCTGGAGCGCAAACCCAAGCCGAAGAAGCCTGGAGCTTGTTTGATAGTATTCCCGAAAAGCACCTTTTACCCTCTGTCAAACACTGGGACTATGTTTTAATGGTGGAAAACGCGGACTTTGCGTTCGATCTAGAAACCGTCCTGAAAAGAAACGAAAGAATCACAACTGCTCAATATTTTGAGGCACACACACAACTAACACAACGAGAAACACATTTATTGTATGAAATTAGAAACCTCTAACAACACGAAAATTGTTGCAACCATGGGGCCTGCATCGTGGCATAAAGATGTCATGAAGGACATGATTATCGCTGGTGTAAACGTATTCCGGGTGAATTTTTCGCACGGGGATCACGAAACACACCGTCGTACCATTCGTTTGGTTAAAGAACTAAACAGCGAGTTCAATTGCAAAACGGCTGTACTTGCAGATCTTCAGGGGCCAAAACTTCGCATAGGCGACGTTGAAGAAGGTGCTGTTATCAACGAAGGAGATACCTTAACGTTCACGACCAATAAAGTCGAGGGTACTGCAGAGTTGGTGTACATGAATTACCAAAAGTTTCCCCAAGACGTCAATNCTGGCGAGCATATTTTGCTTGACGATGGTAAGTTGATGTGTGANGTTTTGGAGACCAACAAAAAGGACACCGTGGTTACTAAGGTGATTCAAGGGGGTCCACTTAAAAGCAAGAAAGGGGTTAATCTCCCAAATACGAAAGTCAGCTTGCCGTGTTTGACAGAAAAGGACCTTAAAGATGTTGTGGTCGCCATGGAAGAGGGTGTTGAGTGGATTGGCCTGAGCTTTGTTCGCGATGCCGACGACGTCAATGAATTGCGCAAAATCATAAACGACTTTGGTTCGTTTGCTAAAATTGTCTCTAAAATTGAAAAACCTGAGGCCGTCGTAGATATCGATAAAATCATTGATGCTACAGATGCTATTATGGTTGCTCGCGGGGATCTAGGTGTAGAAATTCCTTACTCTTCCGTGCCAATGGTGCAGAAGATGATTGTAGAGAAGTGCCATTTAAAAGCCAAGCCTTGTATCATTGCTACACAAATGATGGAAAGCATGATCGACAGTCAAAGTCCGACTCGTGCTGAGGTTAACGATGTAGCAAACTCTGTATGTGATGGCGCGGACGCAGTGATGCTTTCTGGAGAAACATCCGTAGGTAAGTTCCCAGCGAAGGTTGTAGAAACCATGGCAAATATTGTGGCTCATGTGGAATCGACATTCGATGTAAGGCCAAATATTGAAAATGAACCGTCCGTTAAAAATGAACGCTACATCACCAAAACCATCTGTTATAACGCAGCTAAAATTGCCGATCAAATTGATGCTGCGGCCATTTTAACGATGACCTTCAGTGGTTATACCGCGCTTAAAATTGCAGGACACCGTCCCAAGACAAAAATTATCGTATTCACNGCCAACCGTCAAATCATGAATCAAATGTCATTGGTTTGGGGAGTAGAGGCCTTCTTCTACGATAAAATGGAAAGCACTGATCAGAGCTTTAGGGATATTAAAGCGATCTTAAAAGAGAGCGGCACCGTTAAAGATGGTGATCTTATTGTGAATATAGCCTCTATGCCAATCCAAGAACGCGGATTCACGAACATGCTTAAAATATCCGCTATTGACTAGGCAGCTTAAATTTGTTTATCCTTGAAAAGCCCAGCGTTCGTTGGGCTTTTCTTATTTTAACTGTATGGAGCACACACAACATTTATGGAAAGAGCAGGAGCACACGTTGCGACGATCGTTCGTCTTTCCAACATTTCTTACAGCAATTGATTTTGTAAATGAGGTAGCGGCCCTTTCCGAAAAACACCGCCATCACCCAAACATAAGCGTTGACTACAGATGTGTTGGTCTGTCTCTTTCTACACACGACGATGGGAATATCGTTACGGCGANAGACCACAAATTAGCTCGTGCGATAGACCTGCTTTATCGCTCTAATGAGACCTGCTAACTAGAGCCCTGTCTTAAACTGCTCTAAAAAACGCTTATCATTTTCCGTGAATAAGCGAATATCTGGAATTTGATAGCGGTTCATGGCAATTCGCTCAATACCCATACCAAAAGCATATCCTGTATAAACCTCCGGATCAATGCCGCTAGCACGTAAAACATTAGGATCTACCATACCACATCCCATTACCTCAAGCCAGCCAGTACCTTTCGTAATTTTGTGATCTATTTCGTTTTCTAGGCCCCAGTAAACATCTACCTCGGCACTAGGTTCTGTAAACGGGAAGTACGACGGTCGCATGCGAATTTTAGCCTTGCCGAAAAACTCCTTAGCGAAGTACATAAGCACTTGCTTTAAATCTGCAAAGCTCACGTCCTTATCTATATACAGTCCTTCGATTTGGTGAAAAATACAATGGCTTCGTGCACTTATTGCTTCATTTCTAAAAACACGGCCAGGACTAATCGTACGAATAGGAGGCTCGTTATTTTCCATAGCGCGAACCTGCACGCTAGAGGTGTGTGTTCTTAATGCCCAGTCTGGATGACGCTGAACAAAGAAAGTGTCTTGCATGTCACGCGCAGGGTGCTCCTGCGGAAAATTAAGGGCAGTNAAATTATGCCAATCATCTTCTACCTCAGGGCCTTCACTCACGTTAAAACCGATGCGCTTGAAAATATCTACAATCTCATCTTTAATGGCATTAATTGGGTGGATTGCTCCCATTTCTTGTGGTCGACCCGGCCGGGTTAAATCGCTATTTTGCCCCAGGACCGTGGCAGACTCTAATTCCTCTAAGGCCCCTTTGTGCTTGGCCTCGGCAAGGTTTTTCAAGGTGTTTAGTGCAGCACCAAATGCTTTTTTCTCATCTNCCGGAACTTCTCTGAACGCTTTAAAAAGCTCCTGAATAGAACCTTTTTTGCTTAGGTACTGTAAACGGAAAATTTCAGCTTCTTCCTTGTTTGTGAGGGAGGTAGCTTCGACCTGACTTTTTAAATTTTCGACTCTTTCCAGCATAATTGGCCGTTCTAATACGTTAGCTTTGTTGTAGATTTGGCGAAATTACAGAATTCCCCGCATGAAACGATTTATTCTTTTAGTACTCATTGGATTTGTTCTCACCTCCTGTCAAGAAGAGGTGGTCGACGAATACTTCGTGAAAGTAAAAGTAGTTAATGAGAATGGCGTGCCTATTCAAAATGCTGCTGTTAAAATGTTTGCGCCTGTCGCGGGCGCTACAGAGTGGTACAATTTCACGGATCCTAGTGGTGAACTTATCTTTCGTTCTGGGTTCGAAGCATACTACGACCTCAAAGCCTGGAAAATGATTTATGAAGGCTGTAACTACGTTCGACTTGTAAAAGGCGAGACAGTTGAAGTAAATGTTGTAATTTACCCCATCGGCGAACCAAACGGCTGTGTAGAATAATGAAACGTATTATTGCTCTTTTTGCTTTTTCAGCGCTGCTCCTTANNGGNTGTCAGATAGAAAACCCTNCTTATCCTTTTAGAATTAANNTAACCAACCCNAACGGTGTTGCNATACAAAACGTAACCGTGGAGGCNTCTGTTGACGTTCCNGGNTNCCGTGAAGANGCTTANTTCATNGGTGTNACNGGTCTCGACGGCATTGTNGANTTCGAATACGATTACGAAGCNGTNTTNAAGGTTTTAGGAACAAGNGGNGAAAATCCNTTNACACACATTGGTTGTGGTTTTATNAANCTTGAGCCNAANAAAACTGTAGAAACAGAAATCGTTCTNTTNCCCTANGATCCTAGTGANCCNGGGTGCTAATACGANNACNANATAAANNTAAAGCGGGCNANNAGCCCGCTTTTTTTATACATACCCGTTNGATNTAAAATACTGTACNACNGCTTCNTTCATNAATATGGTTTGCTCACCNGCTTTTAANTTTGGNAGCGGNTTTAGNGATTTAAAGTGNGGCCANCCTTCGTCNTCTCGCTTTTCNAATTCGTAATAGCCAAANGGNTCTAAAATGGTNCATATNGCNATNTGAAGCACGTTNATNTTTACGTCNTTNTTCATTTTTATGTANCCCATTTGAAGCTCTTGCGTACCGATNAGCAGCAANACTCCNTCTAANTCTAAATCNCCGTCTCCNGGNAACTGTTTCGTAAGTTTCTTNACTAATNNNTCCCAATCCTGCTTTAATTCTTCGCTTCTCATTAATTTGCCNTCATTATGGTTGGACTAGACCTTGTTGTCGTTGTTTTCTGCGCCTTTCTTGTTGCTAAAGGTATATGGAAAGGCTTTGTAAAAGAAATTGCCGGAATCGTTGCCGTAATAGGTGGCGTCGCCGTTTCTTTTCTATTTCACGCTCAAGTGCAGCCATATATGGCTGCGTTTGTAGGTGAAAGGTACGTCCAATTGGTTTCGTACGTAATCGTTTTCCTCGGCTTCTACCTTGTAGTAATGTTACTGGGCAAGCTCCTAGATAAAATACTTCGTTCTATTATGCTAGGTGGTGTTAACCGCGTACTTGGCGCTTTGTTTGGGCTTATTAAAGCCTGTTTTTGGCTGACTCTTTTAACGTTTGCTTACACCAAGCTTCATCTTGGGATTGGGTTCAACCACCCGGTGTGGGTGACTGATTCCATTTGCTATCCCTTCTTGCTCGACCTCGTTAGTGTTGGAGAAAGTCTTATTCCTAATTAACTCAGCGCAGCCACGCCAGGAAGCACTTTGCCCTCAAGAAACTCTAGCATCGCTCCACCGCCTGTACTGATATAGCTTACCTTTTCGGAATAACCGAATTTATTCACGGCCGCGACACTGTCGCCTCCACCGATTAGTGAAAATGCGCCGTTCGCAGTTGCGTCTGCTACACCTTGCGCTACAGCTTTTGTTCCCTCAGCATAATTCTCAAATTCAAACACGCCCATAGGGCCGTTCCAAATAATCGTTTTGCTCGATGCCAAGGCCTCTAAGGCATTAACAACACTTTGGGGACCATTATCTAAGCCCATATAGCCCTCTGGAATCTCCCCGATAGCACATACGCGCTCCGCTGGCGTATCCGCAAAGTCCTTTGTAATAAGGGTGTCCACAGGGATCAAAAGGTTACAGCCTTTTGCCTTGGCTTCTGCAATAAGCTTCTTCGCTAAATCCAGCTTATCGTCTTCGACTAAAGACGTTCCTATGTTGCCGCCCATGGCCTTTACAAACGTAAAACCCATACCGCCGCCAATAATCACGGTGCCAACGTTATCAATCATATTAGTGATAACACCTATTTTAGAGCTAACCTTGGCGCCACCAATTATAGCTACGGTAGACAGACGATCGCTGCCCAACGCTTTTGAAATACTCTCTACCTCAGCATTCATTAAGTTGCCAAAGCCTTTGTTCTCAGGTGAGAAAAACTGCGCAATAATAGCTGTTGACGCGTGCGCCCTATGAGCTGTTCCAAAGGCATCATTCAGATAGATGTCGCCTAATTCTGCCAATGCTTTCGCGAACCCCTCATCACCACTGGTCTCCTCTTTGTAATAACGTAGATTTTCTAATAACACGGCTTCGCCCGGCTTTGCTTTGGCTACGACCGCTGCAGCTGNTTCACCAAAGCAGTCCTCTGAAAAATGAACAGTGGCCCCAACGGCTTTTTCAACTTCACCAACCAGAGCCCTCAATGACATTTTTGGTTCCCGCACACCGTTTGGACGACCTAAATGGCTCATCAAAACCGGAATTCCGCCGGACGCCAACACTTTTTTAATTGTCGGTGCCGCAGCTATTATTCGTGTATTGTCAGTCACAGCAAGGTTTTCGTCCTGTGGTACATTAAAGTCAACACGGATTAGAACTTTCTTACCTTTGAAGTCGAAGCTTTTCATATATTTTTGAGTGTTAATTCAGCGCCCAATTTACTACCCAATTTTCACTCTACATTAGATGTTCAGCATATATAACAACCAAGATTTGATGGNCCAATTATNTGCTGCACACNGNNGNAAAAAANTGCATCANGCNAATCTTATTTATGGNGGCGNNGGCGAAGATCCNNTGGGNATTGCANTAANGCTNTCNGCNATACTTCTCTGTGAAACAAACACGGCTTGTGGGGCGTGCAGAAGCTGCAAAAGAGTTGAGAAACTCGAACATCCAGATTTAAATTTCACATTTCCTTTCGTAAGTGGAGGAAACACTGGTACGGCAGACGACTTTTTAAAAGAGTTCAGAATGGCGCTTTTAAGCAACCCATTTCTCGATCCCGATAGTTGGCAGAGACAAATCACCAGTAAAAACCAACAACTACAAATCCCTGTAAAAGAGATTCAAAACCTTCAGCAAAAATTAAGCTTAACAGCAGCCGAAGGAGGAAACCGTGTCTTAATAATTTGGATGCCTGAACAAATCAAAGCCGCTGCATCAAATAAGCTCTTAAAACTCATAGAGGAGCCGCTGCCAAACACATTTATTATCCTCGTTTCCCACAGGAAGAATCGGCTTCTTCCTACGATAGTGTCGAGATGTGCGCCATGGTCTTGCAAGCCCCTAGATGAATCTTCCTTTGACCTACACTTTGTGAACAGCCCAGAGCAAACAAAAAGATTGTTAAGCATGGTCTTCGCTCCCAACCTGGGCGCTGCAATAACCGCTTATGATGATCCTGAGAGTACTCAAATTGATCGGTTTGCGGCTTGGATGAGAACCTGCTACAAAGGTATGCCTGTGGAAATCACATCCGCCGTTAACGAGCTTGCTTCTCTCCCAAAAGAATCTGTTAAAACCCTGGTATTAAGGTCTTTACATTTTTTAGAGCGCGGTTTTTATCACAACGTTCAAAACACATCTAACAACGCAACAGACCTTGGTGCAATAAACGTTCAAAGGTTAAGTAACGCCGTGGTTCCAAAGGGTGCCTCGGATATAACACAGTCGCTTAGTGCTTGCTTGCTGGATCTAGAAAGAAACGTCCATGTAAAAACTGCGTTGACACACACCTCGTATGCACTTCACAACGCCTTCCGTGGTAACTAAGCGTTCCTGAAAACGTATATCAAAGAACTCTTGTTGTCTTTGCCTCCCTTCATGTTACTGATTGTGCCCCGAACTAGACCCCGCAACCAATGCTTTAACTTCTTCGTTGAAGCACCCTCTTTGTACTGTTCGCTAATAAGGCTTATATAATAACTGTCTAAAGACATTGGCAACACCTTTTGCAGTTTAAATCCTTTGCGTTCTACTGCGGTCTTCATACTGTTTTTTGTAAAGTGGTGAACATGTATAGGTATGTCCCAGGCGGCCCAGGCGGCTCCATAATATTCAGCATCGTAACTTTCAGGGTTTGGTACTGCAACAATCAGGGTTGCTTTCTCTGACATCTTTAGCTTGAATGCCTCAAGCAGTTGGTCTAGATCATAAACATGTTCCAAAACATGCCACATGGTTATCACATCTACAGGTCCTTTTACTTCCTCTATAGAAGCGTATACCCTTCCAAAGTTGGCGGCTTTAGCACGAGCGCCCTCATTAATTTCTACACCCTGAACGTTGAATCCTTTTTGAGCCGTTTTTTCAAGAAACTGACCCGTGCCACAACCATAGTCTAGAAGAGATTTACCGTGAGCATATTTAACTACGTAGCTGTGTTTCCAATTAAGGTTGATTCCCCTTAAAGTTTGGTAAACTTTTGCAAACAACGAAGTCGCATCATCTGTGTGACTAATGTAATCGGGATTGTCATAGTAAGGCCCAACAGAAGCCTCCAAAACACGCGGATTGGTAAACAAGTGGCCGCAATCATTACAAGACCATATATCAAAATCCTCTTTGCTTGTGCTGTAGTCTTTTACCGTTTGTTGAAACGATACTTTCTTTCCCAGGCACGCAGGGCAATGTCTTAACTCCTCTTTCATATTGTTTCACGTGAAACCATTACCTGCCCATATATATGAGCAATACATGTATGTCGCTTTGGCTGATGCCACTTATTCTAGATGCTTGTGCTATCGTCGCCGGCTCGATCGCCTTAAGCTTGTCTCGACCTTCATAGCTTAAACCTTTTACTTTATCGTAGTCAAATTTGTTTGGTATAACCTTATTGTTAAGGCGTTTCATTTTAGCTACACTTTCTCGCTCTCGCTGTATATAGCCACCGTACTTAATGTCTATCTCTAGCTGCTCAACAACATCTGAACGCCACCAGTCTTTCGATTCAAACTTAGAACTAAAGTCTTGAAGGCCTAGATTTGGTCGTG
The DNA here is from genome assembly GCA_002685435.1 of Cryomorphaceae bacterium. The sequence goes on from NYXD01000016.1 coordinate 17,075, forward strand.
CCACTAGTTTACTTGTCTTTGTTTTTTCTGAGGCTCTTTTTTCTCCTCTCTCCTCTAGAACATCGTTTACAAAGCTTAGGGGCAGGTTCTTGTCTAGCGCAATTTTCCCCTCCGCCATCAGCCGCTCTTTTTCATCAAGAAGGGCAATGCGCTTACTAGAAGCTAGTCCTATTTCGTGACCCAGTTTCGTAAGCCTTATATCGGCATTGTCCTGACGTAATAACAACCTGTATTCTGCTCTAGAGGTAAACATTCTATACGGCTCATCCGTGCCCTTGGTGATAAGATCGTCTATCAAAACCCCTATGTAGGCGTCGTTTCTGCCTAAGATGAATGGTGATTCGCCCCTGGTCTTCAAAACAGCATTTACTCCCGCCATAAGTCCTTGACACGCAGCCTCTTCGTATCCGGTGGTGCCGTTGATTTGTCCGGCAAAGTACAAGCCGCTGACTAATTTAGTTTCAAGGGTGTGTTTGAGCTGTGTAGGGGGAAAATAATCATATTCTATAGCATAGCCTGGGCGGAAAAACTTAGCTTTTTCGAATCCTTTCACCTTGTGTAACGCCTCGTATTGAATTTCTACAGGCAGGCTTGAGCTAAACCCGTTTACATAAACCTCTACCGTGTTCCATCCTTCTGGCTCTACAAAAATTTGATGCGACGTTTTCTCAGAAAAACGATCTATTTTATCCTCTATAGATGGGCAATATCGAGGGCCTGTTCCGCGAATGGCCCCATTGAATAGCGGAGAACGGTCGAAACCCTTCTTAAGAACATCGTGAACCTCTTGAGAGGTGTGTGTTATCCAACAGCTTCTTTGTTTTTTTAGAGCATACTCCCCATCAAAACTAAACTGACCTGGATGCTCATCACCGGGCTGCTCTTCCATAACTGAGAAATCTAAAGAACGTCCGTCTATTCTTGGTGGCGTACCTGTTTTCATTCTTCCTGCTTCAAAACCCATGGTTATCAGCTCTTCGGTAATACCTGTGCTTGCACGCTCACCCGCTCTGCCGCCACCAAAATTCTTATCACCGACATGTATCAAACCATTCATAAAGGTGCCTGAAGTGAGTATAACGGTTTCCGCTTCAAAGGTCAAGCCTAATGCTGTTCTCACCCCATGGACTGTGTTTTCACTTACATTTAATCCTATGACCATGTCTTGAAACATGTTCAGCCCAGGTGTTTCTTCTAACAACTCCCTCCAATATTGAGCAAACAACATTCGATCACTTTGAACACGAGGGCTCCACATAGCGGGTCCTTTACTCCTGTTTAACATTCGAAATTGTATCATGCTCTTATCTGTTATACGTGCACTGCCGCCACCGAGCGCGTCAATTTCTCGCACAATCTGACCTTTAGCCACACCACCCATTGCTGGATTACAGCTCATTTGTCCTATCGTCTGCATGTTCATTGTGATCATGAGTACGTTAGCGCCCATCTTTGCAGCGCTATACGCAGCCTCACAACCCGCATGACCTCCACCAACAATAATTACATCATATTTTTCGTCAAGAACCATATTTTTCTAAATAAGCCAACACTTCATCTTCTTTGCTGCGCATCACAGCGGCCTCTTCTATTGTCTTGTCTTTAAAGCCAATCAAATGAAGAATACCGTGCGCAATCACCCTTGATAATTCAGACTCATAAGTCAACCCTAGGGTTACTGCATTGTCCTTTACACGTTCCACACTAATGAATAATTCACCGCTAATCTTGTTGCCTCTTGAATAATCAAACGTTATAATATCAGTATAGTAATCATGATTAAGGTGTTTGTTGTTTATTAACAAAAGTTCATTGTCTGAAACCCCATAAACATCTATCTTCTTTAGCTGCGCTAATGGGTAGAGCTTGCTAATAGCGCTCTTTACTCCGTTCACTAATCCTACATCTTCAATCATTATCAACGCTTCTTCAGCACAGGCAAAGGTAAGTCGGTCTCCTTAGATTCTAATACCTTAAAATCAATGGTTTCTCCCTCCTGTGAACTTGCCTCATCACCCGACTCACTATCTCTTGTTTCGCCCAGTTCTTTTTTATTAAAAACACTTTTTTCTACACGCCATAAGCGCTCTTCTAATTCATTAAGGTCTTCTGTAGATTTTTGGTTGTTAAACAGCAGATCTTCCTTCATGCGCTTAAGTTTGTCGTTATTCTTACCTAACCGCTGTCCTGATTGTTCTAATGCTTTACTTGCCGCCTCTATTCGCTTCAATAGCTCTTTTTCTCCTGGTTTCCCTGTAGACCCAGGTTTTGTCCCTTTTTCGCCATTCTTTGGGTCGCCTGATTTGCCTTTTTCTCTTCCACCAGGTTTTTTTGATGGTTTTGGTAGGCCTTTTTTACCTTCTTTACCCTTTCCCGCAGAAGCGGGTTTGCCCGATGAGCCAGGCTTCCCTTTTTTACAATTCTTCTTTGCTTGATTTAAATTCGATTTTTCGCTTTCTAAAAGAAAGTATAGCGCCTGATTAATATCATTTAGTGCTGTAACCGTATAGCCTATGTCCGCTTTTATATCCTTGCCGCTTATTGACTTTAATTCAAGCGAACGCAATGCTTGCTCTAAAACAGCTCGTTTGTCAGAGAGTGCTTGATTTAATTTGGGTTCGTGTATTAGTAGTAGGTCTAAACTATCCTTAATTGCTGCTTCGTTTGCTAATACTGTTTGCTGCGATCGCGCTTTGTTAACAGCTAAAGACAACTCTTGTAATCCCTCCTGAAAAACACTTACAACCCAACCGTTCTTTAAAAGGCGTTTAATTCGTGCTACGTTATCTTCTTGTACCTCAGCTACACTATTTACTAAAAGTTCTTTTAACTTTTTGCTAGCTTCTTTAGCTTGTTCCTCCCTGACTTTTCCCTCTTTATCAATATTCTTTATAAGGTCTGCAGACTCCTTTGTTTCTTTATGGTTGAGCTTATTTAAAGCCTCCGCTGCTGTCATTAACGCACTGTCTAATTCTTCATTACGTAATGAATCTACTTTACCTAGTAATTCTATTGCCTCTTCCATCCTCCATAACTCATCCAAGCGCTCTAGAAGTTTGTCTAGAGGTTCTCTTTTGGATAATTCCTTCTCTAAATAGGATTCTTCTTTTAAGACTTCTTTTCTTAGATCTTCCGATAAAAGGTCCTCTAATTTGTTTTGTTCTCTAAATTGTTTGAGCGACTCTTTTTTGTTTTCTGCTACCGCTTTCTTTAATGAATGATCGGCGGCATTTATTGATAGTTGCGTTGCGCTCAGTGATGGTCTTCTAATTTCTCTTTTACTCACGCCGCTATTTTTGTCCGTCGCTTTAATAGTTACTTTTGTATTGGAATTCCAAGCGAGTTTTATAGTGGAACTTACTCCCTGACTAATTATACGCTTGTCTTCTAGTTCTATGTTCAATATCCCATGATCATCATTAACTATTAGTGTAAGAGAATCGTTGTTGTTTTCAAACACACTAATAATTGGGGGTAGATCTTCTATTAAGACGGTTGGTATAACCTTAGTCCAATAATCAGTTGTTAGTTCAATAGGTTTTCCCTTCCATACAAAGCTTCTTCCATTTGTTTCACGTGAAACCTTAATTTTATCTTTTAATACACCTTGATAACTTATTGTTATGCGAGAGCCTTTAAAAGCTTTTATAGTGTCCTGTGCTGAATAACTATATAAATTCAAATACTCCGGTGGCGCTATCCTCGCGCTCCATGAAATTAGTTTCGGTATGCTATCGCATATAATCTTCTGGCTTTTATAAAAACGACCGTTAAGTTCCCAGTCAATACTTTCATTCTTTATTATCATGAGTTCCGAAGTCATCGTTCCTTTATAAGAAGAAGTAAGAAGTGGGTGACTCAACTTTAAGACTTCGTTGAATGGGGTATGAATCGAATCTATCGGATCTAATAATATAGACGCTCGTGAGAAAGTACCATCAATAATTTCTCTCTTACTTTCCTTTAATAATGCTTTTGGACTACATATCACCAATGCTAGTAATAAAACAAAAGCCCCGCTTACAACGGTTAATGGAAGGTTTTTATAAAGTTCTTTTTTAAACCCCGGTATTTTATGATGTGCTTTTTTTAATACTATATTTCGTGCCCACAGGTCTAATGCTTCATTAGATAAGTCTGCTATCTCTTTAAGTCTTCCTTCATCATAATACCTAAGCCCAGAAGCAAGTTGTTTTAAAGAATAATATCTACTTAAAATACCTTGTATAAAGTATCGGATGGGCCAAAATATAAAGACCGCTATAGTTAGTAATAAAAGGATTCCTACTACCTTTCTAAATCTTACAAGATCAGGAATGTAATAATGGTTGTATACAGCCAACACAATAACTGCNACNACACTAAATAATAATANTAAAANACTGTAATACAATGACTTACGTAGATAAACTACGCGTAAAAAACGCCGTAATTCTTGTAACTCTGTCATTACTCTTTACTAATTGCTCACCTGTTAAGGAGATCGAAACAAACGTACCTAATTATAAATTGGTCCAAATAGGACGGAGTAAAAATCCCGCAGTATTATTTTTTCAAGATAGTTATTGCAGTCAGAACGATTCTATTACTAATTGGTTCGTAAAAAATAATTATCAAGTCATTATTGCTCAACGATTAAATACAGACCCTTTATATATATTAAACACAGATCATCCGTTAATGCGCGCTTCGGATGGATTAGCATTAACTACCGCTTTGACTAATTATCCTATTGAGTATATAGCAGCTACAGGATTAGAAGTGCACGCTACTGTGAACTGGTTTGTAAATACAGAAGTTAAAGGCGGTTTTTTATTTCCTTTTTATAAAGGAAGTTTGAAAGAATATCTCGTAGAATGTATGTATAAAAGTAACAGGGTGCTACCTGGATACCCGGCAACTATAAAACCTGTAGAGTTGATACAACTTCTTGAAACAACACCAGCACCCAGTGGAACTTTCGGGAATTATTCACTTCGTTTCTTACAAGATATCTGGCAACAACAACCTTATATTCAACTTACCTCTTATGAAGGTGAATTGATTTATAAAGTAGTGCGATAAGTTAACTACAGGGTATTTTACCCACTCTTCTTTGATGACGGCCGCCTTCAAATTCTTGATTTATAAACTCTGCAATAATTAATTTCGCCTCTTCGGTAGATATAAATCGCGCTGGAATAGCTACTATGTTTGCATTATTATGTTGACGTGCAAGGGCTGCTATCTCTGGTGTCCAACACAAAGCACCACGAATACCTTGGTGTTTATTCACAGTCATATTTATACCATTACCTGAACCACAAATAACAACACCTAAATCAGCATGTCTTTGATCTACTGCAGTTGCAACCGCATGACCAAAGTCAGGGTAATCTACACTCTCAGTTGTNAAGGGACCTTTATCCAGTACGTCGTGATTTAATTCTGTTATTAATTGAATTAAAACTTCTTTTAACTCAACACCCGCGTGATCACATCCGATCGCTATTTTCATACCTAGTAAATTTATATAAAGGTCGTAAATGTTGTGAATTACTCTGTGTATAAAGGTGGATAAATAGATTATATCCTCTTAAAACTTTTACTTGNTTATTTCAAAATTTTATCCAATTCAAAANATAATTGANATAAGTCTTATGAGTTAGTTATTCTTCTTGAACAGTTATAAACTCATAAAATATAGATATACCCTATGACTTGCGTTTTATTTATCAACTTAGGCTCGTTAGCTAAATAATTAACAGAATGGAATAACTTATCATAAGATTTTGTAAATCAAGCTTATAAGTAAAAAACAANCTGTTAATAAAGTATATAAATGGTTTAAAATCCAGATTCAGTACATGAGTTATCACGGTTATCAACAGACTATATATAATACTATATANCTTTTAAAATGAATACATATATAAATAAAGGAGACTGGATAGTTAAGAACTCTAGTGAGGTTTACGATAACGCATGGATAACCGTACGTCACTCTGATGTCATTACTCCAGGAGGTACAAATGGAATTTATGGTGAAGTGAATTTTAAAAACCTTGCCATTGGTATTATTCCGATTGATCAAGANGGATATACATGGCGTGTNGGTCAATTCCGGTTTCCATTAAATACATACAGTTGGGAAATTCCAGAGGGTGGTGGCCCGTTAGGTATAGATCCTTTNGAAAGTGCGAAACGAGAGTTACAAGAGGAGGTGGGATATGNAGCTGAAGAATGGAATGAANTTCTTCAAATNGATTTAAGTAATAGCGTGACGAATGAGCGTGCTATAGTCTTCTTAGCTGAATCTTTAACCTTTTTAGGTACATCTCATGAAGACACAGAAAATCTTCGCTTAGAACGCCTGCATTTTAGTTNACTCTACAATCAAGTATTAAATGGTGTAATAACAGATAGTATTAGTGTAGCTGCAGTATTAAAATTAGCCGTATTACGACCAGAATTTTTAAAAATTAAGAAATGATTTGAACCGTTCAAATACTATTTCTACCGCAACCTCATTAGGGTGTGTTCCATTATTTTTAAAATAACTATAGTCCCTTAGTTCGTCTGTAATAATTTCATAACTAGGAAAATAATAGCAGTTAGTATACTGCTCCACCAGTGATTTAATACTTAGCCGCAGGATGGATTTACTAATGAAATTTTCTTCTAAACCAACTTTAGTATATTTTACTGGGCTTACTGTAAAAATAATTTGCCAGTCTTTAGGGACGTGAGTTAAAACTAAGTCCCAAGCTTTTCTTATTTCACTTAATCCTAATAATCTACGCTTAAATAGATCATTAGGTAGTTTATGGCAGTTATTCACAATAGTTTCATTCATTTCCCAACAGTGCGCTGTGCCAAATGAAATAATAAGAACAGGATGTTTATTATGGTTTAAATAATCCCAAGTGTTACTTCGAATACCTTCGATAAGTTTATTAAGAGCGCTTTCATTTGTATTCTGAAATTTATTTGCTGCTTGAAGTTGATGGTACACCCCTTGGTAAAAGAAATGTGGATTTAAAGTTGCTTCTGACTGTATCAACCATTCCAACTGCTCCGCTATACTCACTGGATTAAAAGATGTTCCTAAGGGATTATATTGATATGGAATATTAATTCTGTCCAGTGGTATTGCGAGATTTTGAACGAAACAACTACCTAATCCAAAAAATAAAAATGGAGGACGCGATCCAACGAGCCCTCCAACTTTTACAGGTGTAATCACAGTTTAAAGATTAAATTCTATGCCTTGAGCTAAAGGTAAATCACTTCCGTAATTAATAGTGTTTGTTTGTCTTCTCATATAAGCTTTCCATGCGTCAGAACCACTTTCGCGACCTCCGCCTGTTTCTTTTTCACCACCAAAAGCACCACCAATTTCAGCACCAGAAGTTCCAATATTAACATTAGCAATACCACAGTCTGATCCGCTCTCACTTAAAAAAATATGTGCCTCACGCATATCACTAGTCATGATTGCTGAAGACAAACCTTGTTGAACACCGTTTTGAAGTTCCAGTGCTTCGTGTACATCTCCAGAGTACTTAATGAGATAAAGAATAGGTGCAAAAGTTTCAGTTTGCACAGCCTCGTAATTATTTTCAGCTTCAATAATACAAGGCTTCACATACAACCCGTTTTCATAAATCCCACCGCTTAAAACCGTACCACCACAAAGTATTTTTCCACCTTCTTTTTGAGCGTTTTCAATGGTATTTAAGAATGCAGTAACAGCGTCCGCATCAGTCAATGGACCCACGTGATTTGATTCATCTAGTGGGCTGCCAATTTTTAATTGGTCATAAGCTCCGACCAATGCATCGCGAACTTTATTGTAGACAGATTCGTGAATAATTAAACGGCGAGTAGATGTACACCGCTGTCCACAGGTTCCAACAGCTCCAAAAACCGCCCCTGTAACCGTCATTTTTAAATCAGAACTTGGTGTAATAATGATTGCATTATTTCCTCCTAATTCAAGAATACTTTTTCCAAATCGCTGGGCAACTGCAGCACCAACAATTCTTCCCATACGTGTAGATCCTGTTGCTGAGACTAAAGGAATACGTGTATCATTAGTTATCCATTCTCCTACTTTGTAATTACCGTTTACAATAGAGGAAATACCGTCAGGTAAATTATTTTTAGAAGCTATTTTATTCCAGATGTGTTGGCAAGCCACTGAGCAAAGCGGTGATTTTTCAGAGGCTTTCCAAACTACAGTATTACCACAAACTAAGGCTAAAGCAAAATTCCACGACCACACAGCCACAGGAAAGTTAAATGCAGAGATCACACCAACTACACCGAGTGGATGCCATTGCTCCATCATGTGATGATCAAGGCGCTCACTTTTAATAGTTAATCCATACAATTGACGTGACAGACCTACTGCGAAGTCACATATATCAATCATTTCTTGAACTTCACCGAGACCTTCCTGGTAACTTTTACCCATCTCTAATGAAACAAGCGCGCCGAGCATCTCTTTTTGATTACGAAGTTCATTTCCAAACTGTCTAATGTATTCGCCACGTTGTGGAGCAGGAACATTACGCCAATCCTTAAAAGCGCCCTGGGCAGTAGATATAGCTGCGTTGTATTGTTCTTCTGTAGTTATACTTACATCACCCAAATGCGTAGAGTCAATAGGTGAATATGAGGCTATCCATTCACTGGAGTTGTGCCATTGATTACCTATGGACGTTCCGGCATTTTTTGCTTCTAAGCCTAGGTTTTTTAAGATAGAGGTCGCTGTGAAATTTCCCATGTTCTTGTTTTAGGTGAGTGTATAAAATTAAACATAACGAACGACTTTTGTTCTATTCTAAAAATAGCTTTACTGATTTTTTAAGTGGCCCTCCTGTGTCTTACCTTTGTTATTTAGAATTAATTTAAATAAGATGCGTTTTACCCCTATCATTTTAGTATTAACATTGGTTTTTGGAGCTTGTTCAACACCGCAAAACGATGCGGTTTCAACTGTTGGTTCGAAGCCAAAAGTGTTGTGTACAACTAGTATAATGGCAGATTGGTTGACCCATATCACTGGCGATGCATTTGAGGTAAAAGCATTACTAGATAAAGGAATTGACCCACATACTTACAAGCCGAGTAAGCGAGATTTAGATGCTATTCGAGCTGCAGATATAATCGTTTATCATGGTGTTCACTTAGAAGGTAAAATCATAGATGTTCTAGAAAAAATAGAGGATAAACTTATTATTGATGCAGCGGCACAGGTTCCAGATTCAATGATCATTAGTGATCCAAATTTTCCAGCAAGCAAGGATCCGCATTATTGGTTTGATACCGAGTTAGTTCAATTCATAGTTGGTGACCTTGCTCAACAGCTTATATCAGCTTATCCAGAAAGTAAGAACCAGGTTCAATCAGCAACCCTGAAGTACCAACAAGAGATNTTAACCACGTCAGATTCAGTACAAAAGATTATAGAAGGTATTCCTGTTGAACAACGACTGGTTATTACAACCCACGACGCTTTAAGCTATTTTGCGCGCACTTTTGGTATGCAGGTACGAACGCTGCAAGGTGCCTCAACAGTGAGTGAATTTGGTCTACGCGAAATCACAGAATTGGTTGATTTCATTTGTGAGCATAAAGTGCCGGCTATTTTTTTAGAGAATATTATTAGCCCTCAAGCTATGGAAAGTGTTCAGCACGGCTGTCAAGACAAAGGNTTTAATGTCGTTCTAGGCCCGGAACTTTTGAGTGATTCTTTAGGCCCTGATTCAGACCAAGACACATATCTTGAGATGCTGTTATTCAACGCAACACTTTTGAAAACCTATTTAGCACGCTAATTTTGGACCTCTTTCTCAAATATCTAACGCTTCAAGACCCTAATGTACGCTATGTAGCATTGGCTACACTGTTATTAGGCGGCGTATCTGGAGCNGTGGGTAGCTTTAATTTTTTGAGAAAGAAAACACTGGTTGGAGAGACCGTAGCGCACAGTATGCTTCCGGGCGTGCTTATCGCTTTTCTTTTAAGNGGCGTGAAAAATCCGTACGTGCTTATTGTGGGCGCCGCAGCAAGTGGCTGGTTAAGTATTTTGCTAGTTGACTACATTACACAACAGAGTAAAATCAAAGGTGATAGCGCACTCGCCATTGTGCTTTCAAGTTTCTTNGGTTTTGGTATTGTTTTGTTGACGGTGATACAATCCAACTACGGTGGCGAACAGAGCGGGTTGGATCATTATATCTTTGGAAATGCAGCCGCCATGACTCCTGGTGATAGCATAGCTTTTGCTTGGGTTTCGGGTTTAGTACTGGTTTTAGTCTTTAGTTTTTACCACAGCATTAAATCTGTTGTGTTTAACCTTGAATATGCAGATGCAATAGGCATTAACGTAAAATTTATNGACGGTTTGATCAGCTTCATTACCATTTTAAGCATCTCTGTAGGGATTAAAGCCGTAGGTATAGTGATGATGAGCGCGTTGCTGATCATACCCCCCACGGCGGCGCGGTTTTGGACGAACCGCCTCCTGCGTTTGTTGCTTTTAAGCGGACTTTTTGGAGCCTTAGCTGGCTGGCTTGGTGCNTTTGTAAGCTACAGTCAAGTAGCTATGCCAACAGGCCCATGGACTATTGTTATTATTTCATTGATTGCTTTTATTTCTATGTTGTTTGCCCCAAAACGAGGGGTCATCTACCAACGTTGGTCAAAACTGTTGTTGAAAAGAAGAATTAACGAAGAAAANCTTTTGAAGACCGCGGTACAAAATGAGGTTCGTGGCCTAGGCAAACTCTTTAATAGAAGAAGCATAAGCCAGCGCCAATTTTTCGAGCAACGACTCTGGAACAGAACCGTTCGCAGGTTGCGCAGAAAAGGCCTCATTAAGAAAGTGCACACGGGTTTTACACTGTCTACAGAAGGTCGCTCTTATGGTGCAGAAATAGATAGGCGTCATAAAATATGGGAGATTTATCTTCAGCGCCGAATGCAGATGAGTATCAATCTCGTGCACGACGAAGCAGAAACCATGGAGCACTTTTTAACACCAGAAATTGAGGCCGAAATACTTGGTGAATTAGGGCTGTGTTCCAGATTCAACCCTTTATTGGAAATTCATGAATTGGTTCCAGATAATCTTGTAAACGCGGTNTAAGATGGANGCGTTTTGGATCATAGTAACAGGCTTCTTAGTAGCNTCTTCCACCGGAATGTTAGGGAATTTACTCTTGCTTAGAAGGATGAGNATGATGGGGGATGCTCTAAGCCACGCTGTTCTTCCAGGAATTGTTATTGCCTATTTAATAAGCGGTTCGAGAGCCTCTGTACCATTGTTTTTAGGNGCTATAATTATGGGCGTNATTACAACANTGCTTATTCAGTTTTTTTCATCAAAAGGTAAGATGCAGGCTGATGCTGCAATGGGAACGGTGTTCACTTTCCTTTTTGCAGTAGGAGTTATTTTAGTTACAAAGTACGCNGGAGAGGCTGATATAGATGCAGACTGCGTGCTNCATGGTGAAATTGCTTTTGTTCCGCTTCAGACNAGTTCTTTTTTAGGTTTAGGAGTGCCAGCACCGGTTTGGACATTGTTGATTCTATTAGGCTTGATTCAACTGGTTTTTTGGGCGGGCTATAAAGGATGGCTGCTAACCTCTTTTAACAGTGAATATGCAAAGAGCATAGGTATTAAAACAGCTGTTTGGCATTATACTTTGATGGCNGCGACGAGCGTTGCAACCGTGGTAAGCTTTGAAAGTGTCGGGGCTATTTTAGTGATTGCTTTTCTGGTGGTTCCCGCGGCAACAGCATATTTAATTACTGATAACTTAAAACGCATGACACTCTACATTTTAGCTCAAGGCTTGCTGAGCGCAGTGCTTGGTTATGCTCTTTCAGAATGGGTGGGTGGTTCGATCAGTGGATCTATGGCTGTAGCAAGTTTTNTTTTGTTCGCCGGTTCCTTTGTGTGGAGCAAAAAAAGAGGGCNAAAGTCCCCACTCTAGCCCTCACTCGCTTAACACAAAAACACGTATAATCATCGTGTTTTAATGATTATGCAAACCTCGTGCCGAAACCGAAAGGCAGCAGGAAATTATTTTTAAGTAATTGTGGTTTTTTAAACGAACGTGNTGTAAATCAGGGTTTACCAACTCGCATTTGGGTGGGTTCTAGGTAAACTTTGCATTTCAGCAAGGATAAAACCCAAATGAGAAGTGTGTACACCTAAACGTCCCCCGGTTTGCATCCAGGAGTCAGGGTCGGGCATTAGCAATGTTGCNGTTTCTAACACGAGNGCNACCTTCTNAAGCCATTGTGTTTTTAGTGTAGAAAAATNTATGAAGCTTGACCCGAGTGTTTCAAACACAGGGTGTTTTTCAAACAATTCCCCGGTCCACATCCATAGGTCATTAATGCTTTTTTGAACTTTTTCTTTTGATTCTTCGGTGCCGTCACCTAGTCTAATGACCCATTCAGCGCTCCATTGTGCTTGGTATGCAATTTCTTTCACAGACTTCTCTGCAATACCGGCCAATATTTGATTTTCACAGTGGCGGAGGCCGTCATACAAGAAAAAGTTAAATGTGTCAATAAAAAAACTCCGTACCACGCTATCCCCCCAATGACCATTGGGCTGTTCTAACAATAATGCATTGCGAAACTCTTGGTGATCTCGGAAATAAGCCAAAGAATCTTCTGTGGCCCCATTACCCTCGAGTGTAGCGAGCTCTTGGTACAAAAGCCGTGCACGGCCAATGTGGTCTAACGAAGTGTTAATAATAGCAATGTCTTGTTCTAACACCGGACCCTTTGAACACCAGCGGCTCAGCTGTTGTCCTAAAATAAGCGCGTCATCGGCAAGGAATTTAAAATACTCNTTGAGCGCTTCTTCCTTTGTGAATNGGGAATCTTTCCCCGCTAACCAACCTCCTGTCATAGCCTACATGTGTTCGACATCATCAGGGATGTCATAGAACGTTGGGTGACGGTACACCTTGTCGTCGCTCGGTGCGAATAAAGGCTCTTTTTCATCCGGAGCACTGGCCTTGATAGACTCAGATGGAACAACCCATATACTGATACCTTCGCTTCTGCGTGTATACACGTCTCGAGCGTTTTGGATTGCCATTTCTGCATCTGCTGCATGCAGGCTTCCAACATGTTTATGGGAAAGTCCGTTTTTAGAACGAAGGAACACTTCCCAAAGTTTCCANTGGTCTTTATTCATGCGGGATAGGATTTATGCGGCGGCGCCGGTATTTTTTTTGCGTTGCGCTTGTTTCNGGGCGAAAGCATTGGCGGCTTCTCTAACCCAAGCACCTTCTTCGTGTGCTTCAACATGGTGGGCAATACGCTCTTTATTACAAGGACCATTGCCTTGAATAACNTNGTAAAATTCGTCCCAATTTATAACCCCGAAATCATAGTGTCCACGATCCTCGTTCCACNTTAAATCTGAATCAGGTACTGTTAACCCCAGGTATTCCACNTGAGGCACTGTTTTATCTACNAANTCTTGACGAAGCGTATCGTTGCTTTTACGCTTTATTTTCCACTTCATGCTTTGAGCGCTGTTAGGGCTTTCATCATCGGACGGACCAAACATCATTAAAGACGGCCACCACCAGCGGTTNAAACTTTCTTGCGCCATAGCCTTTTGCTCTGGAGTACCCTGAGCCAACTTCATGACCACTTCATAGCCCTGGCGTTGGTGAAAACTTTCTTCTTTACAAATTTTAACCATGGCGCGAGCATATGGACCGTAAGAAGTACGGGTAAGCATTACTTGGTTTTGAATGGCGGCTCCGTCGACCAACCAGCCGATTGTACCCATATCTGCCCATGAAGGAGTGGGGTAATTAAAAATGGAGCTGTANTTCGCTTTTCCGCTTTGAAGGTCAGAAATCATCTTTTCTCTAGATTCTCCAAGCGTCTCTGCGGCGCTGTACAAATAGAGTCCATGACCCGCTTCGTCCTGCACCTTAGCGAGCAAGATAAGNTTNGCTCTNAGCGAGGGTGCNCGAGTGATCCAATTGGCCTCAGGNTGCATCCCAATTATCTCACTATGAGCATGTTGCGATATTTGGCGGATTAGGGTTCTTCTGTACTTTTCTGGCATCCAATCTTTGGGTTCAATCTTGTTTTCCCCATCGACGTATGCCTGAAAAAGTTCNTCTAATGATACATTTGTTCCCATCATTCTGTGTATTAGGTCGCTTACAAAGTTAAAACACAACAACGTAAGGAGTGTTATGGTTTAAGATTCCACTCTACCTTTACACCACAAAACAGAAAACATGCTTAAATTTTTCAAAAAGAATAAAGAACAAAAACCATCATTGCAGTCGAGCGGCATTGTGTCATCAACAGGTGCTTTTTATAAGCTTGTTGTAAAAGAGGTGCGTCGTGAAACAAAAGACGCGGTCAGCGTGGCATTCGAATTGAGCGAGGAGCAACGTTCGGTTTTTAAATATACTCCAGGACAATATTTAACCTTTCGAGCGACCATTAACGGAGAAGAGGTGCGCCGTTCCTACTCTATTTGTGCAGCGCCACACGAAGGAGAGCTTCGCGTTGCTATTAAAGAGATAGAGGGCGGCAAGTTTTCTACCTACGCAAACAGAACGCTAAAAGCAGGAGATACCCTTGAAAGTATGGCGCCCATGGGGAATTTTGCCTGGAGGCATGAAGGAAGCGCGGCGCATGTAGTGGGCTGGGCAGCTGGCTCGGGAATAACACCTATTGCGGCTATTGCTAAATCGGTTTTGAATAGCGATAGCGACAGCACATTTACGCTGTTTTATGGCAATAAGAACAGTAACAGTATCATTTTTAAAGATGAACTGGAAGACCTGAAAAACACGTATGTTGATCGTTTCGAAGTGCACCACGTACTCAGCCGTGAAGACCAAGGAAGCGACTATACCTCGGGTCGATTAGATGCGGATAAGGTAAAAGCGTACAACGGAAAGTTCTTCGACGTAGCGACGACAACAGGACATTTTTTATGTGGTCCGCTCGGTATGATTGAAGGAGTGAGCGGGGTTTTAGAATCACTAGGAACAGCAAAATCTAATATACATTTCGAGCTGTTCAACACGGCTGGAGCAACCACAGAGGCCAAAGCTAAATCATCGTCTAAAGCGAGTGCAAACGCGAAGGTAACTGTGGTATTAGACGGTGAGGAAACGCATTTTGAAATGGGACCCAAAGACTATGTTCTGGATGCAGCGCTTGACGCTGGAGCAGATGTTCCATATGCTTGTAAAGGAGCCGTTTGTTGTACATGTAGAGCGAAGGTGCTTAAAGGAACGGCAGAGATGGTTATGAACTACGCGTTGGTAGATGACGAGGTGAAGGACGGTTATGTTTTGACCTGTCAGACGCANGCNACCAGCGACGAATTAGTCATTAGTTTCGATGAGTAAGGTTAGCCCACGTAGTGGGAAAACGGCGGCAGAACTAGAGGAGCCGGGTCCATCAAGGCATCCGAAAAAAGCTAAAAACGCTAAAGGGTATAATCTGGGTAAAGGCGCTAAAAAACGAATGACAAAGGCCGCAAAGCACAAGAGTGGCCCGAAGAAAAGATAAGAACAAGGCCCGCATTTGCGGGCCTTATTTATTCGTTGCTATTCCAAACGTTGTTTGTCCTGTCGATATCGAGCAAACGCCTCGACGGATCTATTTCAATGGATAGAATGGGNTCTGTTGTGGTGTNTTTCAGGAGGTNTTCCGGATGTGTCCATCCCCACGGTGCTTGAGTGTCGTACCCNTCGACGTGTTTTGCTCCATACATACTTATNAGTGGAATATTTAGCATTTCTACTCTTCCGCTAGCATAGGTGATGCGCAAATCAATAGGCATTGGGAAACGGCCCTTTCGCTCGAGTAGAATCTCAGCACCATTGGCATCGCTGCGTGTTAATGACACACCGTAATCGATGCTTTTTACCTGGTCTACATAATAGCTGAGGTACCAATCCAGTTCTAGGTCTGACTCGCGTTCCATGATGCGAATAAAGTCTTCTGGTTTTGGGTGTTTGAACTGCCACTGGTTCCAGTACTGCTTCATGCCACGAGCGAAAGGCTCTTCACCGATGATGTATTCTAATTGGTTTAAAAACAGCGCCCCAGCACTGTAACTATTGATACCATAGGTGCGGTTGTAATTAAAATGATCTGCAGGTGTGCTGAGCGGTTCGCGCAGTCCGGAAGTGTCTAAATAGACATAGGCTCTGTAGGCTCCAAGGTGCGGATTGCTTTCGCCGCGACTGAAAAGAACATTCATGCACTCTTCTTCTGCATAAGAAGTGAACCCTTCGTCCATCCAGGGATAAGCGGCTTCATTGGTCCCGATCACGCCGTAGTACCAATTGTGCGTTCCTTCGTGTACAAACAACCCGGTAAAGCCCTCGAAATCGTCACCCCCGCCAAGCATCATAGTACACATGGGGTACTCCATACCGCCGTCTCCGCCTTGAATAAGAGAGAACTGTTCGTAAGGATATTTACCAAAATGTTGGGCCATAAAGTCAAAGTACCCTTGCAGGTAGCCGTCTTGAATTTTGATCCAATTCGCTTCGTTTGCAGTTTTAGGATCATACAGCAAGTGAACTAAAGGTCCATTTTCAACCTGAAGCTGCACGTGTTTGTAATCGGGATCAGCAGCAAATGCAAAGTCGTGCACATGATCTGCCTTGAAGTGCCAGGTTCGGAGTTCTTTTCGTCCTAATCGAACCCTTTTTATTCCACCATAGCCAAAACCAACGTCTTCAGGATTTTGCAGGTAGCCGGTACCACCGAGCACATAGTCCTTATCAATATGAACAGTCACATCAAAGGTTCCCCAAACGCCGTAAAACTCACGGCCAACGTATTGGTCCGGGTGCCATCCGTCTTTATCGTATTCAGCAAGCTTAGGATACCATTGCGTCATGGTAAATTCCACCCCCTCTTTGTTGTTCCAAAACAAATTCGCCGTTCTGGTTGGAACAACAAAGAGGGGGTGGAATTTACCATGACGCAATGGTATCCAAAACTC
>NYXD01000017.1 GCA_002685435.1 Cryomorphaceae bacterium
AATCCCCAAGCAGCGCGTATTTGCGGAGAAAACTTGAAGTATTCGAAATAAAAATCAGCACCGAACCCCACTTCATAGTCTGCAACGTGGCGCTGCAATTTGAACAAACCATCATCAACAACTTTTGCTTTTGAAGCGAGGTCATTCGTATAGCGAAGTCCGCCCATGAGGTAGAGTCTGTAGTTGTCTATTCGGACGCTTTTGAACTTTAAATGAAACGGGAACTGGACGTAGGAACTTTCGATCTGGCGGGTAACGATCTCTCGTTCACTCGTAAACGGATTGACCATGTCAAAATGAAGGTTGCGCACAGTAGCTGCGAAACCTGGAGTAAAGCGTAAGTCTAAATGTTCCGTTAACCGCAGGTTGGATACAATGTTAATGTTATACCCTGGTAGCGCCTCACTCGTTACTCCAAACAGACCTGGTTGTTCGCTGAGGTCCGAAAGATCCATGTTAAAATCGTACCAATTCAATCCAATATGAAAGCCAAAGTGCAAGGGCGTTTTATCGAACAACGGTTGGTTACGTAATCTCGAGAATTGTGCAGATGCGAGTACCGGTGCGCACAAAACAACCCAAATGAGTACTTTTTTATTCATTCTTACTAAAACGTTCTTAGGCCTATTTTCGTGCCTGGTAGATGGTGGCAATTCCAAAAGTAACGGGACGCATACGCTTAGGCGTTAAGCCGGCACGTACAAGTTCTTTTTCAAATGCAGCGCCGTAAGGGAAGGCTTCAACACTCTCTGGAAGGTACGTGTAAGCACGCGCATCTTTTGAAACCAGTTTGCCCACCGTAGGCAGAATGGCTTTAAAGTAGAACCAATAGAGCTGTTTGAATGGAAAATAGCGCGGCTGACTAAATTCAAGCACCACCAATTGGCCACCGGGCTTTAGTACGCGCATCATGTCCTTCAAACCGTTGTGTAAATTTTGGAAATTACGCACCCCAAAAGCGACGGTAATAGCATCAAATGTCGCGTCGGCATAGGGCAAGTTCTCACTATCTCCGAGCTCTAAAACAATTTTCTTGCTTAAGCCTTTCTTTGCCACTTTTCCGCGACCCACCTCAAGCATTCCTTCACTGATATCCGCGCCGTTTATATCCGCACCGGTGCCTTTTGCTAGGGCAATGGCTAGATCTGCCGTTCCGGTAGCTACGTCGAGCACTAAAGTGGGAGCATCCGCTTTAACCATATTGACCACCTTGCGTCTCCATCCTTTATCAATGTTGAGCGACAATAGGTGGTTGAGCAAATCGTAACGCTTCGATATGTTGTTGAACATTTCAGCTACCTGCTCTTTTTTTGCTGATTCGCTGTCGTANGGTTTAATGTNTTCTGCTCCCGCCATTGTTTGTAATTTGATGCGCAAAGGTAGGCCATACGGCNTAACTTCGCAGTTATGANTAGAAGAAGAAATACCAGTCANNNCGGNGCCGATAAAAANCGGAAGCCGCTATCNTTNAAGGANTTANGTCAACTNCGTAANATNTTTTCATACCTNCGNCCACANCGTGTTTTGTGGATNGTCGGCTTCTTCTTCCTNNTCATAACCATGGGGACCTCGCTATTGTTCCCGAAATTNTTNGGAGGGCTNATGTCNTCGTCTGCGGAGAATTTGCGNGGCAATATGGCTCAAATGATGGGNCTNTTNGCGCTNCANAGTGTNGCNGGTTTNTTCCGNGTGGTNATTTTTGTNATCGTNACNGAGCGNGCNTTGGCNGCNCTTAGGGAAGATTTNTANGGNCATTTNGTGCACTTGCCNATGGNNTTTTTCTCGAGCAGGCGAGTAGGGGAGTTGAACTCACGTGTTGCTTCGGATACGGCACAGATTGGAGAAACGCTGACGACTACTTTAGCTGAATTTTTGCGCGGGCTATCCATGGTTATTGGCGGGATTGCTATTCTTGCGTTCACCTCTATTAAACTCACCTTATTCATTGTTGCGGTNATTCCACCGTTCATGATTGTCACATTGTTTTTTGGTCGCTTTATTCGCAAATACGCGAAACGCGTGCAAGACGAAGTTGCCGCGTCGAATACCATAGTAGAAGAAACTTTTGCGGGGATTCAAACGGTAAAGGCTTTTGCTAACGAGGCTTGGGAGAGAAGTCGTTATGCCAAACGCATTCAAAATGTTGTAGGTCTTGCCGTAAAGGGAGGCTACTACCGTGGCGCTTTTTCTAGTTTCATCACTTTTGGGTTATTCGGAGCAATCGCATTGGTCATCTGGTTCGGGGCCGGCATGGTGCATGAAGGAGAATTGGCTGCCGAAAAACTCAATGAATTCATTTTGTATGCTCTGTTCATAGGCGGCTCTATTGGTGGACTGGCAAACGTATATGCCCAATTACAGAAAGCCATAGGCGCGACGGAAACGATCTTTGGGCTGCTTGATGAAACGGTAGAAATGGAGCCTGCGCAAACACCTGCACCNCCGGTCGAAGTGGGTTCTATTGCGATGAAAGATGTTAAGTTCAGCTATCCTACTCGCGCTGATGTTCCTGTTTTAAAGGCATTGAGTTTCGATTTACCGCAAGGTCAAACGCTTGCTTTGGTAGGCAGAAGTGGCTCAGGAAAGTCGACTATTGCCTCTTTATTGATGCGCTTTTACACCACAGTTGAAGGAGCGTTTACAGCGAATGGAAAGCAGGTCGCCACCCTTGATTTACAGTCTTGGCGTAGTGCGCTCGCTTTGGTCCCTCAAGATGTCTTGCTTTTTGGGGGTACCATTCGTGAAAACATTACCTATGGGAATACAGAGGCTAGTGATGCTATGATCATTGAGGCAGCGAAGGAGGCCAATGCTTGGGAGTTTATCGAAGGCTTTCCAGAAGGTCTCGAAACGACGGTCGGCGATCGCGGGGTTCAACTTAGTGGTGGTCAGCGTCAGCGCATTGCTATCGCTCGAGCGCTTTTAAAAGATCCACAGTTGTTGATTCTTGATGAAGCCACGAGTGCTTTAGATAGCGAAAGTGAACATTTAGTTCAAGAGGCGCTTGACCGATTGATGAAAGGGCGTACCTCAGTAGTTATTGCCCACCGACTCAGCACCATCCGCAAGGCGCATCAAATCATTGTATTGGAGGATGGCGCAATCATTGAGCGCGGTACTCATGAGGCATTGATGCAGGAGGCAGGTACTTATGCTGAGCTGATCAAGCTGCAGGATGTAATGGGTAGAGATGCGCGTGATGAAGAGAAATCGGACCAATTGTAGGCCAACCTAATTTCATGTAGTATCTTAGGAATGATGAAAAAAATCCTTAAACATCCTGCGGCAAAAATCCTCCTGAATAAATATTTTTTGACGGGGATGAGTTTTGTGGTTTGGATGATTTTTTTAGACACAAATAATTACTTTATTCACGCTGAATTAACGGCGCAAATCGACGATCTCGAGAACGATATTGAGTTTTACGAGGATGCGCTAGAGCACGATAAAACCCTTTTGGAGCAATTAGTGACCGATCCTGATGCCTTCGAGCGTTACGCTCGTGAAAACTTTGGAATGCACCGCGAAGGTGAAGATATAACCATCATAGAATTTGAATCCTCAGAGGATGACTGATACAAACGACCGCGCCTATCCGCATGGAAAGCGTGTGGCACCACTTTATTCCGAAGCGCCTGACCAGCAACCCGGATTTCGCTCCAACCCCTGGTGGATCATGGTGCAAGAGCATACTGTAGAGAAAGAATTTGCAGCGAACGACTGGGCNCTAGAGCGATTAAACCACGGTGCCAGTGGTCTGCTGTTTTACCTCTACGACCACCAATATTTGCCGCGTATTCTTCGCGATATTGATTTACGCTACATTCACTTAGGTCTTGTTGTCGAAGGAAGCGGACCTGAAGTTATGGAAGCGCTACTCCACCATGCCCATAACGAGGTTTTACCCCTTGACCAGATGCATGGATTCTTAAATATCGATCCGGTTGAGATTGCTGCAAGGACCGGATATTGGGACGAAGCGAAAATGTACGATCTCGGCGAGCTAAGTAGATTGGCCCCGCCAAAATTTAAGTACATGTGTGTAAATGCAAATTTCTATGGTGCCTGCGGAGCTTCGNCTTCTACGCAATTGGGTTTGGCATTAGCACACATTGATTTTTACCTCGAAGCTTTTGGTGAGGTAGGATTGAAACAGTATTGGTTGGCGTTGACTGCGGGTACGCACATGTTTGAAGAAATGGCCAAGATTCGAGCCATGCGTTTGCTTTGGGGTCGATTGCTTGAGACTTACGGCCTGCCTCAAGTTCATTTAGAGATTTATGCTGAGACCAGTATTCAAAATCAAAGTGCTCTGGACGTGGAAACGAATCTTTTACGTGCTGCTTCTGCAGCTTTTGGTGCCATAACTGGAGGCGCTGATGCCCTTCAGATACGCCCTTATANAGCTGTTCTTGGTGCAAATGATGCCGAAGCTGAGCGATTGGCATTGAACCAGCATTTTCTTTTTGCATACGAGAGTTTCCTTGACAGGGTTGAAGATCCTGCTGCAGGTTCTTATTTTATCGAGACATTGACACAAGAGTTGTGTGAGTCGGCTTGGGAAATAGCGCAAGAGGTACGCGAAAT
This sequence comes from Cryomorphaceae bacterium, assembly GCA_002685435.1. The sequence continues at coordinate 4,588 of NYXD01000017.1, forward strand.
GGGAGGGATTGTATCGGCACTGAAATCAAATTGGATTCAAGATAAAATATGGGCTGAGGCGAGCGAAGCCAAGCCAAGCGAATACTTAGGAGTGAATAAGTTTCCTGCCGCCACTGGATTCCCGGAAGGTTTTAAGCCTGCATCACCCGTGAGCCGCGCAGCACATCAAAAGCAGTACGCGCAATGCGATATTGAGCCGCTACGAACGGTTCGCTGGGCAGCCGNATTGGAAAAGGAATACGGTAAAAAAGTGTAGGTATGGGGACAAATTCGAAGTGGACCACGCCAGAACAAATCGTGGTAAAGAAGAGCTANGAGCGCCAAGACCTTGATGGAGTTACGCATCTAGGAACACTTCCGGGTGCACCGCCCTATGTCCGTGGGCCTTACGCATCTATGTATGTGGGGCGACCGTGGACGATACGTCAATACGCTGGATTTTCTACTGCGACAGAGTCCAATGCGTTTTACCGTCGAAATTTGGCGGCAGGCCAAAAAGGGTTGTCTGTAGCCTTTGATTTGGCCACGCATCGAGGATACGATAGTGATCACGAGCGGGTTTTTGGTGATGTAGGAAAAGCCGGTGTTGCGATCGATTCCGTTGAGGATATGAAAGTGCTGTTTGACGGAATCCCATTGGATCAAATGTCTGTTTCGATGACAATGAATGGTGCTGTGTTACCCATCATGGCGTTCTACATAGCAGCGGCAATGGAGCAGGGAGTTGAATTGGACCAATTAAGCGGAACCATTCAAAATGACATTCTCAAGGAATTTATGGTCCGAAACACCTACATCTATCCCCCTAAAGAAAGCATGCGTATTATCTCGGATATTTTTGCCTACACGAGCAAGAATATGCCGAAATTCAATAGTATTTCTATCTCAGGCTACCACATGCAGGAAGCAGGAGCTACGGCCGATATTGAAATGGCGTATACTTTGTGCGACGGCTTGGAATATGTTAAAACAGGAAGAGATGCCGGATTAGACATCGATGCCTTTGCGCCACGATTGAGTTTCTTTTGGGGCATAGGAATGAATCCTTTTATGGAAATAGCAAAGATGCGTGCAGCTCGTTTTCTATGGTCGAAACATTTGCAAGCATTGGGAGCGAAACATCCGAAGTCTATGGCCTTGCGTACCCATAGCCAGACCTCAGGCTGGTCGTTAACGGAGCAAGATCCATATAATAATGTGACACGTACGGCTATTGAAGCCATGGCGGCTACCATGGGTGGTACGCAAAGTTTGCACACTAATTCTTTGGATGAAGCCATTGCACTTCCCACAGATTTTTCGGCACGAATTGCCCGAAATACCCAACTGCACTTGCAGTTAGAAACAGACATCACGTTCACCGCAGATCCTTGGGGAGGATCCTATTATGTCGAGAAACTGACTGCGGATTTGATCGATCGTGCAACAGTGTTGATGGAGGAGGTTGAAGCACTAGGNGGCATGACTAAAGCCATTGAAGCGGGCATACCGAAGCTACGTATTGAAGAAGCTGCAGCAAAAAAGCAAGCACGTATAGATAGTGGAGCCGATGTTATTGTGGGGGTAAATGCTTTTGAAAACGCTACGCGCGCTGCATTGGATATTTTAGAGGTACGCGGCGACGAAGTCCGTGAAGCTCAGGTCGCTGGTTTAGCGAACTTGCGCGCGGCTCGAGACCAACAGGCGGTGNATAAAACACTCGCTGAGTTATCAAAATGTGCTAAGACTGGAGCAGGAAACTTACTGGAGTTGGCTGTCAAAGCAGCAAAAGAACGTGCGACCCTAGGAGAGATTTCTCTAGCTTTAGAAGAAAATTGGGGCCGCTACGTAGCGAAAACCCAAACGATCAGTGGTGTNTACTCTAATGAAATGAAAATGAATGAGGATTTTGAAGCTGCGCTTGTTGTGTCCGACAGATTCGCGGACAAAGCCGGACGCAGACCGCGAATTATGGTCGCAAAAATGGGGCAAGACGGTCACGATCGGGGGGCCAAAGTGGTAGCGACTTCTTTCGCAGATTTAGGTTTTGATGTAGATATGGGGCCGCTGTTTCAAACCCCGAAAGAAGCGGCAAAGCAAGCTGTAGAAAACGACGTTCATATTTTAGGGGTTAGCTCATTAGCGGCCGGACATAAGACTTTAGTACCTGCTGTACTTGCTGAACTTAAAGCGCTAGGGCGAGCGGATATTCTGGTAATTGTAGGTGGAGTGATTCCCGCACAGGATTATCAATTCTTATACGATCAAGGTGTGGCTGGCATTTTCGGTCCAGGAACTAAGATAGCCCAGGCTGCAACAGCAATATTGGAGATTCTCATTGAGATGGAAGCATAAAAAAAGCCCCGCAACGCGGGGCCTTTTTTATGTAAAATGTTCTCTCGTTCGTTTATTTCGATTGACGCTTACGGTCACTTTCGTTCAACAAGATTTTTCTTAAACGAATACTTTCCGGTGTCACCTCTACATACTCATCTGCACCAATATATTCCATAGCTTCTTCTAAGCTGAATTTGATTGGGGTAAATAAGGCAGAGTTATCATCCTTACCGGCGGCGCGCATGTTGTTTAATTGTTTCGCGATACAAGGATTAACGACGAGGTCACCTGGACGGTTCGCCTCACCAACAATCTGTCCACCGTATAAATGCTCACCTGGCTCGATAAAGAATTTACCGCGGTCTTGTAGCTTATCCATAGAGTATGTGCTGGCTTTACCGGCCTCTTTTGTAATAAGTACGCCTGAGATACGACGGTCCATATCGCCTTTGTATGGCTGGTATTCCTTTAAACGGTGCGCCATAATGGCTTCACCGGCTGTAGCTGTAAGTACGTTGTTACGGAGACCCATAATACCACGTGAAGGAATGTCGAACTCCAAACGGGTGAGGTCATTCTTCGCCTCCATAACGAGTAATTCGCCTTTACGTTTTGTAACCAATTCGATGACTTTCCCCGCACTTTCTTCAGGTACGTCGACGGTCAACTCTTCGATAGGTTCGTGCTTCTTGCCATCTACTTCTTTAAAAATTACCTGGGGCATTCCCAATTGCAATTCGTAGCCTTCACGACGCATTGTTTCAATCAAGATTCCTAAATGGAGGATACCGCGACCATGAACAATGAATTGGTCTGCAGCATCGGTATCTTCTACTTTAAGTGCTAAATTTTTCTCGGTTTCCAACTGCAAACGTTCGCGAATCTTCTGTGAAGTCACGTGCTTACCTTCTTTCCCGAAAAATGGAGAATTATTTATCGAAAACAACATGCTCATGGTAGGCTTGTCTATTTCCATTGTAGGTAANGCTTCTGGCGTTTCAGGATCTGCAATGGTATCGCCAATCTCGAATCCATCAATACCATTCACAGCCACGATTTCGCCAGCTATGGCTTCATTCGTTTTAGATTTTCCTAGCCCCTCAAAAGTCATCAATTCTTTGATGCGCGCTTTTTTTACACTACCGTCTCTGCGACATAATGCGATGGGCATATTCTCTGTGATTTTTCCACGAGTTACACGGCCAATGGCAATACGACCAGTAAATGAACTAAAGTCCAGTGATGTGATCTGCATCTGTAAAGGACCTTCCGATACTGCGGGAGCGGGAATGGTCTCAACAATCGTGTCAAGGAGATACGTGATATCTTCCGTCTTCGTCTGCCAATCCGGTCCCATCCACTTCTCTTTTCCTGAGCCGTAAACAGTTACAAAGTCTAATTGCTCTTCAGTGGCATCGAGGTTAAAGAACAGTTCGAATACTTGATCGTGCACTAAATCAGGAGTACAGTTGGGCTTGTCGACCTTATTAATCACTACAATAGGCGTCTTACCTAAGGACAACGCTTTTTGAAGAACGAAACGCGTCTGTGGCATCGGACCTTCGAAAGCATCTACTAAAAGAATTACCCCATCGGCCATGTTTAAAACACGCTCAACCTCGCCACCAAAGTCACTGTGACCTGGTGTGTCGATAATGTTGATCTTCGTATCCTTCCAACGAATACTGACGTTTTTAGACAAAATGGTAATCCCGCGCTCACGCTCTAGATCGTTGCTGTCTAATAATAGATCGTCAACCTGTTGGTTGTCACGGAAAAGCTTCGCAGTGTGAAGCATATTGTCTACCAAGGTGGTTTTACCGTGATCGACGTGGGCTATAATAGCAATGTTGCGCAAGTTCATGTGCCGAAAATTATTAAGGCGCAAAAGTAGACTCTTTTAGGGTCGTAGACTAACTTATTAAGGAGCAGTTTTTACTAACCTAAACCCCTTAATGATGAAAAGCATACCTCAATCGGTGCCTGTAGGGCGCTGCGCAACGTTTTTGTGCCTCGTTTTCTTTAGTACTACACAACCTTTATCCGCTCAAAATGAGCGTGATACCTCAGTTTTTGTGGATAAATCAGATCCTTTAACAATCTTCGAAGACCCTACTTTTGAAGGATTGCATATTTTGGACGAACAGCAAAATTCAGCAGTTTTGTCTTCTGATTTTTTGAATGAAAAGAATGAAAAGAGCAAACAATTACGATTTCAACGTCCTCCCGGTCAGCAGCAAAAAGTGGTTTTCGATTTTCAAATCACAGGTAAATATTCAGCGGTGTACTCTTGCGAGTTGATCATTGATTCGACCTTCTTAACTTCAACAATGAGCTGTTGTGATATCGTTTTACCCACTGCCATGTTGTCTCCGCATGTCGCCATTCGAAAGGCAGGTGTAAACTTAAGTCTGGCCCATTATCCATTGAGTTCCTACTATCCCATTGTAGCTTATGGTGATGGGACACTTTATGCCACAGGTAGTGCGGGTTATTTCTTCCTACCGCCAAATCTTTACCCTAGTAGTCAGCCTCTGCAGTTAAAGGGCTCCGGACCTCACAAAGTTTATTGGTTAGGTGAAGAGCATCCGGACAGTTCTACGGATTTTCCCATTACAGAGGAAACTGAAATGGAGGATACAACGGTTCGCTTTATTTCAGGCAAATGGCAACGTCGAATTAGGCTGAAGTAGTGTAAAGAATTCCTTATGTTGCATGCTCAATACGTAGCTATGTATAGTACACCTTGGATGAGCGATATTGTGGTAGGAACCATGCGGTGGGGAATCTGGGATGCCAAATTTACCACAGCGCAATATGAGGCCATGATTGATAAGTCGATGAGCTTAGGAATGAGCACTTTCGACCATGCAGATATTTACGGTGATCATACCACAGAAGCTGAGTTTGGCGCTGCATTGAAGTTGCATCCAGAGTGGCGTTCGCAAATAGAATTGGTGAGNAAATGTGGTATTATTNGAGTNTGCGATCAGAAACCTGAGCATTACATCAAAGCNTATGATTTTACCAAGTCNCATATTTTANAGAGTGCNGAGGACAGTCTTCGAAANCTNCAAACNGATTACCTCGANGTGATGCTCTTGCACCGTCCNGATCTTTTGATGGATCCCGATGAAGTAGCGGAAGCNTTTGAATTNCTNTACACNAGCGGAANGGTTAGAAGNTTNGGCGTGAGNAATTTNACACCGTCNCAAGTCAAATTACTTCAGAGCACNGTTCCAGTTGGAGTACATCAGCTGGAGGTTTCTNTAAAGGANNTCAGTGCTTTTAATGATGGAAGGTTGGATCAATGCGCGTTAGATGGAATAGTACCCATGGCATGGTCCCCGTTAGGCGGTGGAACGTTACCAAACGAGATGTTAACAGTATTAGAGCCGCTGGCAACAGCATTTGAGGTCACACCGCAAGCTATTGCTTTGGCCTGGCTATTACAGCACCCTGCAGGTATTCTGCCCGTAGTGGGAACGACGAAATCGGAAAACTTGGAGGCTGCGCAAAAGGCACTTAATATAAAATTGGACCGTCAACAATGGTATACCATTTACCAGGCGGCAACAGGAACTACACTACCCTAATATGGAGGTAAATGAAAATTTAGCACTTAGTGCTGCGAATTATGAAAACCACGTAGGGCTGAAATTTCAGCTTTATAATAGTCTTTTCTTGACCTTGCCACTGGACGGTATTAAAAATACTGGAATTTTTATTCCTGTGTTGAATGAATTCTGCCTGGCAAAATTGGCAGAAGGGCACAGCCCAGTTCAAATTATAGCTCAGTTTTTTGAGGAGTACAAGGACGGTGAAAATAGAGCGGAGCAAATCGATTTCTTATTCAAAGTGATTCAATACATAGAGCGCCAAGTAGTCCTTGTAGATGCGCTTGAAGATGCTGCCTATGGAGCGCTTAACAACCTGTCAGGTAAGGGTTCTTTGAGTGAGTTCATGATGCGAATGGAGCGCGCTGGAAATTTAGAAGACTTGATGAATAGACTCCAAGACTTCTCTATTCGTCCAGTGCTTACGGCTCACCCAACACAGTTTTATCCTGGCCGAGTTTTAGCGATTATCACAGATCTAACGGATGCCATTCAAGAAAACGACCTCGGGGCCATTCGTATGTATTTGAAGCAATTGGGTAAGACGCCGTTTTTACAAAAAGCGAAACCTACTCCCTATGATGAGGCAATCAATCTGATTTGGTACCTGCAGAATGTTTTTTATAAAAGTGCAGGGGACATCACGGCCGCGATGCGCCGGTCCTTGCCGAACTGGGACGGTACATTAAACCTAATTAATTTAGGCTTCTGGCCTGGTGGGGATCGCGATGGAAACCCCTTCGTTTCCGTAGATACTACATTACAGGTCGCAAGCAGACTTCGAGACGTGCTGTTACAATGCTACTACCAAGATTTACGAAATTTGAGAAGGCGAATTTCTTTTTCCGGTGTCTACGAAGATTTAATGGCCATTGAAAAAATGGTGTTACGCTGCATTCGCCATCAGGATGAATGGGAATTTAAAATATTCCGTTCGTCGCTACATAAAGTGTTGAACGACTTGCATGAGCAGCACGACAGCATTTTCGTGGAGCTGGTGGAAGAGCTTTTAGATCGCGTCGCTTTATTCGGTTCTCATTTTGCGAGCATTGATGTTCGACAAGACAGTCGTGAAATCAAACGCGCTTTCGACGCTTTAGCGGAACAATTAGAATTGGAGGTTCCGACTACCCCAGAAGAACTTTTCGCACTAGATGGGCATTGGGATGGCACACTTACAGGCGATGATCGAGTTGACGATACACTCCAAAGTTTTAGGGTCATACGCGAGATTCAAGCGAAGAACGGTCCGAAAGGTGCACACCGATATATCATTTCTAATTGTCGAGGTGCCATGGATGTGGCGCGTGTGACCGCACTGGCCCGTTGGACGGCCTTTGGGGATGAAAAAATTAGTGTAGATATCGTACCTCTGTTTGAAACTATCGATGATTTGGTCGGGGCAGGCGCCAGTATGAATACCTTATATTCTGAGTCCAATTATCGTCGCCACTTAACCCAAAGGGGCAACAAGCAAACTATTATGCTTGGTTTCTCCGATGGAACCAAGGATGGTGGCTACATGAGTGCGAATTGGAATATCTATCGCGCAAAAGAAAACCTCACGCGAATTTCTAAGTTGAACGATATTGATGTGGTATTCTTTGATGGAAGAGGCGGACCGCCAGCGCGTGGTGGTGGTAATACGCATAATTTTTATGCCTCTCTAGGACAGCAGATTGCTTCCTCAGAGATTCAATTGACCGTTCAAGGACAAACCATCTCAAGCAACTTTGGTACCTCAGAAAGTGCACAGTTCAACATGGAACAACTCATTACTGCGGGCTTAGAAAATTTATTACTTGATGATGATTCTAAAATTCTTCTGCCGAATGAACGACAGTTGCTCGAAGAGCTCAGTGATATTAGCTTGAAGTATTATTCGACCCTTAAAGAGGATACATTGTTCACGGAGTTCTTAGAAGAAATGAGTCCGTTAAAATATTACGGTCAAGCAAACATAGGATCAAGACCATCAAAGCGTGGACAGGCTAAAAAACTGGAGTTAGATGATCTCCGTGCTATACCTTTTGTGGGCGCCTGGTCGCAACTTAAAATGAATATCCCCGGTTTCTATGGCCTGGGTAAGGCTTTGCAAGAGATTAGTGAAGCCGGACGATTGCATGAAGTGCAGGCACTTTACCGCCAGAGCAAGTTCTTTAGAACGTTGGTAGAAAATTCTATGCAAAGTATGTGTAAGACGTTCTTCCCATTAACGGCTTATATGGCTAGTGATATAAAGTTTGGGAAGTTCTGGACCTCACTGAACGAGGAATTTGAGCGCACACAGCAGTGGGTATTAAAGATTTCTGGTCAAGCGGAGCTTTTGAGTAATAACCCTGGCATAAAGGCCTCTATTGCATTACGTGAGAATATTGTGTTGCCGCTTCTAGTTATACAGCAGTACGCACTCATCACCTTGCGTGAAGAATCTTTAAGTGAAGCAGACCGTGCCATTTTTGAGAAAATGGTTGTGCGTTCGCTCTATGGAAATATCAATGCATCTCGAAATAGCGCGTAGCGCAAAATTTTGCAACGAGCATAAAAAAGGCGCCCTGCGGGGCGCCTTTTTTAATTCTGAAATTTCAGATCGTATCGCCAGCCGGCGTATATCTGACGACCCATGATAGGACCCCAGACAATCGAGGCGTCAAAACCACCATCAAAAGGAAGATTCCCGCCAACAATAGGATTAAGCTGACGCACATTCAAGGCGTTTTGAATCCCGATGTAGAATTGTCCGAAGGCGCGGCCTTCTTTGCTGATTTGACCGTTGAGCATGGTGAAAGCCGGGCTTCTCTTTGCATAACCGACATGCGGTAGGCGCTGTGAACTGTTGTATGTCGCATTCAACTCAATACCCAGTCCTTTTCTGCCTGAGTAGCTTGTACCTAAGTAAATGAGATGCGGTACGTTAAGAATAACTTCTTCCAGCTTAAAATAGTCCTGAAGATCTCCAGAGGAATAATGAGCTGTGAGGTCGCGCTGTTTTACATCCTGATAACGGTAGGACACCTTTATCATTGTTCTATGGAATAGCTCATACTGTCCGCCTACCTGCGCAGAAATGGAATAGGGGCTGTACAGTATACGCTCTCCTACATTTTTATAAGAACCACCGGGTGATCCTATTAAAACGCTGTCTGTACTTCCGTCAAAATCAAAGACAACTTTGTTCGCGAATTGGGTATAGAATACGTCAGCATACCATTGCATTTCTTTGAATAGAACATCCTTTGACCAATTTATTCCTGCGCCAAAAGTATTCGATGTTTCAATAGGTGGGGTAATCTGAGTGCTTCGATTACCTAGAAATACAGCCGTACGATCGTTTGCCATATAACCCATATACTCTGCCCCTAAGGTTGCAATTCTCCACGATCTACTTGCCTGCCCTCGAAATGCCCAAGGACCAGAGTTGTACTTTAAATGTAATCTAGGAACATAGAAAGGAAGATAGTGCCTAAGGACATCAAGGCGTTGCCCCAGAATCATACTGAATCCTTCTCCGTCGGGTGAATTGACATAACTGTACTCGCCATAAACCCCGGTACATAATCCATCATAGCTACCGTCATTTTCCCACATTTCTTGGCTTATGGAAAAACTATTGGCATCAAGACCGCCTTTAAGGGTATGTCGCGTATCAAAAATATTATCCTGAAAAATAAGGTTACCGTACAGTCGTCGCTCTTTTCCCGTAAAAATTCGATTACCGAAATAGCTGTCCAGATCCTGGTACGTAGCAGAGAATTGCGTTCCTATGCTTCTGTTGATGCCACCGTCAAGAAAATAGCCACGCTTCGCCCACAGTTCGTATCTGTTGGTTTGCAGTTCGTGCGACCAGATAGGAACAAGTGTAGGAGTGCCGTAGAGCTTATTGCCACCGATATTGCTGATACTGCTGGCTTTCACACCAAACTGAGCCTCAGAATCAGCGCCTTGGTGTTTCCACGCATTCTGAATAAAGATATGATTGGATAAGGGTGCATCGAGGTAACCGTCTTCATTTCCGTCCCAACGAAAGAGTTGTTGCCTTCCATGTATCATAACATTAGACGACCATTTTGCGCTTTGTTTCCAGGTGTAAATGGCGTTTTGTTCGATACGTCCAGGTCCAGCAAATAGGTTGAAGTGCGCTTTCTCTTTGGTAAAAGAGGGACGCAATTCATAATTTATTTGACCGCTCATGGCAGCAGCACCATTGACTACGCTCCCAGGACCCTTAGTTAGCTGAATACTTTGTATCCAAGCTCCAGGAATTGACGCTAGGCCTAAGACAGAAGATAAACCACCCATAGTTTGGAGGTTGCCACGAGTGTATAAAGCGTAGGGCCCCTCCAGGCCTAAAAGTCGGATTTGTCGAGTCCCGGTCACCGCATCGGTGAAAGAAGCAGAGATAGAAGCATTGGTTTCAAAACTCTCGCTGAGATCACAACAGGCGGCCTTACGGAGCTCAACTTCAGAAATTAACTCTTGTGAAAGCACTGATTTTTTGGAGAGTCGAACTCCCAGGTCTCTATCTATTTCAACTTCATCCAGTGTTTCGAACAACTGTATGCTCGATGTGTCGACCTGACCAAAAGTCGGGAAGGCCAGCAAAAGTGCTAAGCCTAGGCATTTTAAATGAGTGTTCATTTAAAGCTCTTGCTTACTCTTGTCAGACGAATCCTTGATGCTCGTTTCAATAGGCGTACATAGAGGCTCACCCAAACCGTGTTTCGCTCTTTGTTCCGGATCTCTGAAACGACAACAACCGTGCACGTTCGCGTACTGTTTGTCAGATGCAGGATGATCTTTAACATCATGGCCTACTTGATTGATGGCGGCGATGATTTCAGATTGTCCCACTTTAGAACCATTATAGATGAGGTCTAACATGTGGGTNTCTTGACTCCAGTCGGCTTTTTTAACGCCTTGAATGTAGGCCGCGTTTTCAATACGCATTTCACACATGCCGCAAAGACCGTCGACTTCTATAGAAATGGTGCTAAATTTTGACTGCCCGCTAAGACTGATTACACTGAGAAGCGTTAAAGAGAATAAAAATGATTTCATGATACTGCTGATAATTAAGATTGATTTTCATTGAGGCAAACGGCATCAATGGTCAAGCGTAAAATTGCAGCTTTCGATATTTCAAATAGATCGGTGGACCGTTGTCAAAAACTAGATATGAACAGCTATGAGAGGGAATGACATATTCAATACAATGCGTAGCTCTGGCAGTCGCTAATAAATCATAATTGACGCTCTTGTCAAATTCAATGTTGGTTACGGTTTCGTCTAATTCTGTGAACGTTGTTTCACAACAATCTTCAGAATCTAGAGATTTTTCAGTGGTGCTGCATGGTGTCTTCTGCGGAGCATGACAACATACCGGCGCCTCTGTAATGGCCAAATGCTCTTCGTGTGCTACACTGAGATGGACACTTTCTTCATGTTGGCAAAAGTGCAAAAAGCTAACNGCACCCGTTGAGACAAGGGTGTAAAACAATGTGAATACCAATACAATGACCTTCCGCATGAAGACAAATTTAACCAATACCTTTGAGGTACAATAGTTATACCATGCGAAAAGTAATGATGTTGGGCTCTGGAGAGCTAGGNAAAGAGGTGGTTATCGCCTTAAAAAGAATGGGTTGTANTGTGATTGCATGTGATGCTTATGAAGGCGCTCCTGCAATGCAAGTTGCAGATGCATTTGAAGTCTTTTCTATGCTCGATGGAGATGCGCTCGAGAGTGCGGTTCTCAAACACCAACCGGATATCATTGTGCCGGAAGTGGAGAGCATTCGTACGGATAAACTTTACGCCTTTGAAGCATCTGGTATTCAAGTAACGCCATCGGCAAAAGCTGCAAATTTCACTATGAATCGCAAGCTTATTCGTGATTTAGCAGCACAAGAATTAGGCTTAAAAACAGCTCCTTATGCCTATGCTACTAACATGGAAGAGTTTACTGCAGCGGTAGGGGAAATTGGCTTGCCTTGTGTGGTTAAACCCTTAATGTCAAGCTCTGGTAAGGGCCAAAGTGTGGTAAAAGAAGTGTCACAGCTCGAAGCGGCATTTCAATATGCTATGGAGGGTTCGCGTGGTGATTTGAAAGAAATTATAGTGGAAGGATTTATTGACTTCCATACGGAAATTACCTTGCTGACCATTACTCAGGAATCGGGTGAAACACTGTTTTGTGCACCCATCGGGCATCGCCAAGAGCGCGGAGACTATCAGGAAAGCTGGCAANCCTGTGCTATGGAATCACAGCAACTTGAGCAGGCTCAATCTATGGCTAAGAAAGTGACTCAGGCATTAGGTGGATATGGAATTTGGGGAATTGAATTTTTCCTAGGTCACGATGCAGTTTACTTTTCAGAATTGAGTCCTAGACCTCACGACACAGGAATGGTAACGCTAGCAGGCAATCAAAACTTCAATGAATTCGAATTGCATGCAAGAGCATTGTTAGGTTTGAACATACCCGAGATCGAATTGCGTTATCCAGCGGTGAGCGCTGTGGTGTTGGCCGAAAAGGAAGGAGTACCGATTTACGGAGGTATAGCGTTAGCCAGCTTGGAACCGCAGTCGGACTTTAAACTATTTGGAAAGCCAACGACACGTCCGTATCGAAGAATGGGCGTAGTGTTAACCTATGACCGATTAGAAAAAGAGTCCATGATTGAGCTCCGCGCGCGCGCAGCTCGAATTGCCAGAGGCATTACAGTGCATTAATTTTCGCACGTATGGGTTCCGTGAATGACTCAACGATGTCACGATCCAGCGACCCCAGTGTTTGTCCCTCAAGTTTGTGGTAGCGTAGTCCATGTTTGAAGGCGTTGACCAAGTTTGGGTTCGTGCTCTTCATGTAATTTATGGAACCATAAGAGAAGAGGACTTCGCTGTAATTGGGGCCAATTTCAATGAGCGCCCCGTCGCTTAATGTCAAGTAATGACACAAGACCATCTGATAGGCAGCACCAGTTTTAGATTTTTCATTTAAAATGTTCTGCTCTAATGCATCAACAACCTGCAGCAATTCTTCTTTTAACTGAGCTAAAATACGTTTGGAAATCCTTCCCGAGGCTTCAGTATAACTGATTTGACCTATGAGGTTATCAAATGCACTCACCGTCCAGAACTCTGTTGTTTTGATACCTTGACTTAGTTTGGTCAATTCGGCGCCTTTTTTAATCAATTCAGTTGGGATTTCTGAAGGGTCAAAACGTTGGTGTCGACGCAAATTCTCCATTACCCATAAGTAATACCTAAATGAACTAAGCGTCGGCTGATCCATATAGCGATAGAGNGGTAGTTCTTTTGCCGTAAAGTAGAGTTGTGCATCGGGTTGTTGAACAGCCAGCTCCAAGTTTTTACGTGTATTCTCGAGATAAAAATCAATATCGCTGTATTGCTTAATGGGTGGCATTGTTGTGCAAACCACGATTTGCGCATTTTCCTCCGTATTGATTCTCAATGCATCAATACTTAATGAGAAGTGGTTCGCTAATTTAACGAGCTCATCTGCCGTCAAAGGCGTTGAACCCGTACGTTTGCGATAAAGTGAAGCACGTGAACACCCTAAGACGATCATGAGATCTTGGGTGATTTTCGATTTACCTTTGGTTGAGCCAAAAATCTCTTCAAACAATTGAACTTGGAACTCGTTGGGTGTAAACATGGTTTTTGACTTAACCCCTAATATCGCATATTTTAATTAGATGCAGACTACCGCTGAAAATGTAATTGTACGCAAGCTACCTGGAAGATTGATTGAGCTTGAAGATGGATCATTTTTTCCATTAACTCAGCCTCTAGTACGTCGTAGTTCAGGTAAATATACCCGTCAAAGAAGACTGGCTGTTTTGAACCGATGGATTCGTAAAGGAATCTTACAAGCGATTGGAAGTCCCTGGCTACCGGGCTTCTGGACTCTAAGTCTAGAGCAAGCAGATCGTACGCTCGTCGCCATTAAAAAGATGCACTTGCCGGTCAAACTGCTTTTGTCTGTGACTAGTGCGCCCATGGATGGAAACAAAAATTGGTTTTCCTTCAAAGCGGACCCCATGATGTCAGTCGAATTGCGATGGAATTCTTTTGAGTCCTATACCC
>NYXD01000018.1 GCA_002685435.1 Cryomorphaceae bacterium
CCGATGGCCTCGACATCAAGAAGCATGTTTGTTCCTAGATTCGATAACGTGTCTAGAGCGCCACAAGAATCACGAGAAGCAATACGATAGAAATACTTTCTGTTCATTGGATCCGCTGTGTAGTCAATGAATTTCACTTCCCATGGCCCCAATGCTGGTTTCGCAACGTTACCAATGGTCAAATACGGTCCGATTTCAGCATCTGCACGCTGGATCTGATAGTCAATAACATCTGCATCCTTATCGATGTATGCGTAAAGATCAATACCGTTTTGAGAGGTGACAGATGCTCTACCTAAGTATAATACTTTCGATCCCTGAACTACAGCTGAGCTGTTACATATCTTGTTTGAGGTACTCGTAATGGTGCCTGTCGTATCCNCTGCACGTACATAGTAACAATAAGAATAACCGTTTATAATACCATAGTGGTTAAACGTGGTGTCCAACGTACCTCCTTTTAAAAGCACACCTGAGATGACACCTCCTAGAGGATCCGTAATGTCACAGTATAAATTATACTCCTTCGGCTGAGTCTGAGTCCAAGTTTTGTAAGTATTCCAACGAATTCTTGCATAGCCATCACACGGGTCTATGCCTAAGAACAAATACATCGTACTTGACGGTATCGTATTCCCCACGCTACTTTGGTTACCACAGCTGTCAATGGCTGTTACAACGTATTCCTCACTCTCATTTTCAGCATTTGAAAGCTGATATATGTAAGGCATTGAGGTCGCATAATCTGCGGCCAATATAGAGTCTACAGGCTGTAAGAACCCTGAATTGTCTCTTCTGTATATTCGGTAATAGACGACATCGCTATCAGAAGAAGCTTCCCATGACATGGCAGCAAGATTGCCTCCAGCGACTGTTACACTGTCAAAAACAATAGGTGCCGGCGGTGTTTTATCTGAGAAAAATCCGCTGTCCGAAGAACTTACACAAGCCGCGCCATAGCGAACTTCATAATTCAACCACTCTCCACAAAAGGCAACGGTATCAGTCCAGGTAGTATCCATTGTAGTCCCCAATTGCGTCCAGTTTCCTGAACTTATCGGGGCTTCTACCCAAACATCATAAGCGGTAGAATCATTTCCACGCATCCACGGGTTCCAATCAATCTGCGCTATGGAGGAGTTTGGTGGCGGAGGAAATGCTTGTAGTCCAACACGAATATTTTGCAGTACTGGCGTAGGATCCGATAACAGTCCACACCCTCCGGCTACTTGAATAGTGTAGCCGTTTACTGCATTAGGATCAGCTCCTGTATGAGTGTAGGTTTGGGTAGCCCAATCGTAAATAGTATCTACCACGGAGGTATTTCCTAAAGTATCAATGTGATTGATAATGTAGAAATCCCAATTAAAGCCTGTATCAGGATTATTAACCCAGTCAAAAGTCACACCGTTATCATCTTGCTGAATACAAGTGTTGTCGACGTTTGGTATGCCAGGCATGTAGTTATTCACTTTTACCACCACTTTCTTGTATGAAAAACGGTTGATAGGACACTGATCATCCTGCATTCTTAGATAAAATGAATATTCTGATTTTAACGTCCCGCACTGGTATTCCTGATAGAATAGATGATCACAGGTAATATTCCAATTAAACTGAGCATCATTCAGACCCGGGTATGTAAAAACACCTCCAGGATTTAATGAGGTCAGTGTCGCACACGGAGGATTGAAAAGACAAGAATTCGCATTCCCATAATTCGCTGCAGAACTCAAGTTACCTCCAGAGGCACTGAACTGAATATCTTGAGAAGAACAATTCGGATTTGGGTAGGCATCTGATGCTGTAATTTTAAAGCGAACGGTATCTCCTGGGAAAGCTTCTGTGTAATAGTAAATCGTATCTCCCGCTGTATTGGTAACAGGGGTCAATACCGTTGCATTCATCAATGAATTATCTGGAGTCAATGACATATCCGGGGCCTCATCAACAAAAGCGGACGAACACAAGCCTGTAGGTGGCGTACACGCCAGCGTTACAATAGGAATATCGCGGTATATTTCCCCTACCTTTTGGCCACAACGCCATTCTTCGATCACTACACACGTTGCCCAAGAACCGGCGAGATCTGAATTGAACGTTATTTCGCCTGTTTCCCCATCTATAGTGGCAGGTGTGGAACTGGAACCACTAGGGAGTGGACTGTTATAAGTGTATCCGGAAGCAAAGTTAACTGAGTTACTTGCTGGGTTGGAAGAATAAGACGAGGCATCCCATGGGTACGACCAGTTGTAGTATAAAGAATCCAAATCTGGATCGTAACCTAAGTTGTTGTACACCACGTCAACACCCGTACATGAAATTACCTGCGGATCTTCAAGGAAATTTGGAGAACTATCAAAACAAGTTGGATTTGCTGTTGTTCCAGCGGAAAGTGCGGCCGTAGCGCCAGGAGGAGTGTATGGATACATGACAGCACGTAGTAGGTAACTGGCTCCACCTGGACTAACAACATTCGTGATACTACTAGGACGACAACAGCTGGTCCACGTGAAAAACCATCCTCCAGCTGGTGGAGTACCCGTCAAAGTGATAT
This sequence comes from Cryomorphaceae bacterium, assembly GCA_002685435.1. The sequence goes on from NYXD01000018.1 coordinate 2,558, forward strand.
CGCCCGAACGATATACGTATTTTTGCATCTTTCCTTGCCCAGAAGTTGCTCCGGAACAAGATGTCGTTCCTGTGTAACAAGATGGAACAACATCTGTTGTGCTGATGTAGGCGCATGAAATACTTACTCCCGCATTCGTCGCTAAAGACTGTGCTGAAGTTGGGAGAGCAATACCCCCACAATCACGGTAGACAACAAGGGTAAACTGATACTTACCGTTAGGTTTACATTTCCATACAATCTCGCCACCTAAAAGGTGAGAAGCATATCCTTGAAAAGACAACAAGGAAAGTACTGCAATGGCTAGAAAACGTCTCAAATTCATAATAGTCAGGTTGAACATCGAAAATAGGTCATTTTTTCATGAGAAAAAAGCCTTTCATTCATTGGCTTACCAACAATGAGTAAACGATGTAACTTATTGATTAACAATAACAATAGTTCAGCNTTTACCGCTTAGATATCTTGTTGAAGGTAATTGCGCGTTGGCGACTGCACTTGTGACGACCTACTTCAAAGTCTCGTTTTGCAATATGCTTTGTTCCTCTCCCTTGAACCCGCGCGCGCCACATACGCCAGCTTTTGGGCTTCATCTGGTTGCGCATGAGTGCGATAGTTTCAGCCTCTGAAATGCCAAATTGAGCGGTAATAGCATCAAATGGCGTGCGGTCTTCCCAAGCCATTTCGACTATGCGATCTACTTCTCTTTCGCTCAATTTTTTAACTACGGCAGAACCTTTCAATGCGTGGAATCGTTTTACAGTTATGCATAAGAAACAAAACCTGCCAGAAAAAGTTTGCGCCACATGCGGAAGACCGTTCACATGGCGCAAAAAATGGGAGCGAGATTGGGAAAACGTNAAGTACTGCAGNAAGCGCTGCAGTAAAACTAGATTATCTATATAGNTTTCTTGAAATAACAACCTTTTGTATTTCAGAAGTGCCCTCCCCGATCGTGCATAGCTTACAATCACGATAGAATTTCTCCACGGGATAATCTTTCGTATACCCATAACCACCAAACACTTGAACAGCTTCATTGGCAACTTCTGTAGAAATCTCAGATGCATAGAGCTTTGCCATAGCACTTTCCTGTGTCATGGGTCTGCCCTCCTCTTTCAAGGCGCCCGCATGTCTAGTCATCAACTCCGCCGCGTATACTTTGGTCGTCATTTCGGCAAGTTTGAAGCTCACGCCTTGGAAGGATCGAATCTTCTTGCCGAATTGGACCCTTTCATCAGCATAATTAATGGCCGCATCCATTGCGCCNCGGGCAATACCGACAGATAATGCGGCAATAGAGATGCGTCCACCGTCTAGTATTTTCATGGATTGAATAAAGCCTTCACCAACCTTACCTAGAATATTTTCTTTTGGGACGCGACAATCATCAAAGAATAAACAAGCGGTCTCAGAGGCNCGCATACCTAATTTATTTTCCTTTTGACCAGCGGTAAAACCGGGCGTACTCTTTTCAACGACAAATGCTGTCATTCCGTGTGAATCGCCTTTTTCCCCTGTTCGTGCAATGACAACAGCAATTTCAGAGCTTATTGCATGTGTGATCCAGTTCTTAGAGCCGTTTAATACATAATGGTCTCCATCTAAAACAGCAGTGGTATCCATACCTCCTGCATCAGAACCTGTTCCGGTCTCTGTAAGCCCCCACGCACCGATCCATTCAGCCGTAGCCAACTTTGGCAACCATTTCTTCTTTTGTGCTTCCGTTCCAAACTGCAAAATATGGCCGGTACAAAGTGAATTGTGGGCTGCAACGGAAAGTCCTATTGAACCACAAACCTGTGCGATTTCATCAATAATCGTGATGTATTCTTGGTATCCCAGGCCAGCACCACCGTATTCTTCAGGAACTAATACGCCCATAAATCCTAAAGCGCCCATTTCCTTAAACAAGGGCACTGGGAAATGTTGACTTTCATCCCACTCCATGACATGAGGTCGTATATTTTTCTCTGCAAAATCTTTGGCCGATTGACGCACCATTTCNAGCATTTCCTGGCGCTCNTCACTGAGTTGAATTCTCATAAAATTGGTTTCTGTTGATAGGTNNGGNAAGATAACAAAGAAGCCCGCNTGGTGTTTGCGGGCTTCNNNATTTTTTTTANTCNNANNNGATNTTGNCTAGCTNTCTTTTANCAACTTCTTGTATTTGAATCGAGTAGGNTCTGTACGNCCTANNCGNTTCAANTTATTNTCTTCGTATTCACTAAAACTTCCTTCAAAAGAGTACACCTCTGAATCGCCTTCAAAGGCTAATATGTGCGTACAAACACGGTCTAAGAACCAACGGTCGTGCGAAATAATCACAGCACATCCTGCAAAGTTCTCAAGCGCCTCTTCTAAGGCTCTTAATGTATTGACATCTAAATCATTAGTAGGCTCATCTAAAAGCAACACATTACCTCCTTCTTTGAGCGCCATAGCCAAATGAAGACGGTTGCGTTCACCGCCAGAAAGCACCCCTACTTTTTTGCTTTGATCACCGCCAGCGAAATTAAATCGGCTTAAATAGGAACGAGCATTTACACGTTGACCTCCCAAGAGTACTTCCTCTGTCCCTTCTCCTACCACCTCGAAGATGGTTTTATTCGAATCCAGTTTTTCATGACTTTGATCGACATAAGAAATCTGTACAGTTTCTCCTACATCGAAAGCGCCTGCATCAGGCTTTAACTGGTCCATGATCATTTTAAAGATTGTGGTTTTTCCTGCACCGTTAGGACCGATGATTCCGACAATCCCAGCAGGCGGCAATGAGAAATTCAAATCGTCATAAAGTAATTTCTCACCAAATCCCTTTTTCACATTTTTCGCATCAATAACATTCGTACCTAATCTAGGCCCCGCAGGAATGAAGATTTCAAGCTTACTTTCTTTCTCTTTTTGCTCCTGAGACAACATGCTTTCATAGTTGTTCAAGCGCGCTTTGCTCTTGCTTTGACGTCCTTTTGGATTCATACGTACCCACTCGAGCTCGCGCTCCAAGGTTTTACGGCGTTTAGAAGCTTGCTTCTCTTCTTGCGCCATACGCTTGGTTTTCTGATCGAGCCAAGAGCTGTAGTTCCCCTTCCAAGGAATCCCCTCTCCACGGTCCAATTCTAGAATCCAACCTGCGACATTGTCTAAGAAATAACGGTCGTGCGTTACCGCAATAACTGTCCCCTTGTATTGTTGTAGGTGCTGCTCCAGCCATAATATACTCTCTGCATCTAGATGGTTGGTAGGCTCATCCAATAAGAGTACGTCGGGTTGTTGCAATAAAAGACGACAGAGCGCCACGCGGCGGGCTTCTCCTCCGGAAAGGTGGTCTACTAATTGGTCCGATGGTGGACAGTTCAATGCATCCATAGCGCGATTTAACATAGTCTCTAATTCCCATGCATTTGTCGCATCAATCTGATCCTGAAGCATAGCTTGACGAGCCATCAGCTGTTCCATCTTGTCCGGGTTTTCATACACCTCAGGCAAACCAAACTGGTCGTTTATGCTATTATATTCGTCTAAAACAGCCACCGTTTCAGCCGCACCTTCTTTGACGATATCTAAAACTGTCTTACCTTTTTCTAACTGGGGCTCTTGCTCTAAATACCCAACGGTATAGCCGTGTGCAAAAACGACATCACCTTGATAGCTTTTTTCTACCCCGGCAATGATCTTTAAAAGTGTCGATTTACCTGAGCCATTTAAACCTAAGATGCCTATTTTGGCTCCATAGAAGAAAGAAAGATAAATATCTTTCAATATAGCTTTGTTGTTGTGAGGAAGTACCTTGCTCACTTTGGACATTGAAAAAATGACCTTCTGACCGTCGTCTGACATGTATAAACGAATTTCTAATTTAGTACTGATTCTAATTGCGGCGTTTGCTTTCAGCTGCACAACGCTATCTGCCCAAAGTTACATATTGAAAGGGACTGTCGTAGATAGAGATTCAACTTTTGCATTGCCAAACTCACATGTGGTCAATAACAGAACATTCATGGGAACCGTTTCGAACGGAATCGGCTACTTCGAGATTCCCGTTGCTGACGGCGATACCCTCGTTTTATCTAATATTGGGTACCAATTCAAATACGTTCCTATAGATAGCGTGCTTTGTGCCGCACTTGCTGTTGGGAAAGAACAAGTGTTTAAACTTATTCCTCGGAACTACTTGTTAGATGAAGTAAGTATTTATGCGATCACCTCAAACAATCCACGGACCATGCCACAGCGCAGCCCGCGTGTTCCATCAAACGCGGATATACGAATACCGGAAGCAGTTGCCCCCACACTCGCAAATCCTTTAGACTTTTTGTATTACAGCTTTGGGAAGCGCCCACAGCAATTGGCCGCGTTAAGAAAATTGCAGCAGGAAAATTATTACCGTAGAAAGTTAGAGGAGGGAAATAATCGGACCATTTTGGAAGATTTAACCGGAATTCCAAAAGAAGAATTGGAGGCATTCATGTTCTATTGTAAATATTCGGAAACACAGATACGGACCTTCAATGATTATCAATTCCTTGTTTCACTACTTCTTTGTTACGAAGAATACGAAAGAGAAAAGGCCCAATTAGAGACAGAAGAGTCCCTAAAACGCTAACATAATGGATCACAACTTATACCTCGAGAAAAACCGGGCACTTTGGAACCACTGGGCTAGTTTGCATCCACAATCCGCCTTTTATAATAACGCATCGTTCATAGAGCACCAGGAATCGTTAAACTCGATTGAACGGGATGTATTGCCCAATTTAAAGGGCAAGAGTGTACTCCACCTGCAATGTCACTTTGGACAGGATACGATCAGCCTAGCCACCCTCGGTGCAACTCAGGTTGTAGGTCTCGATTTTAGCCCAGAAGCCATTCGTCAAGCGGAAAAGTTAAATACAGCGTGCGGCACGCAAGTAAGCTTTGTTGAATCTGATGTATTGCAGACGCTTCCCCATTTAGAAAACACTTTTGATGTAGTCTTTGCATCCTACGGCGTGGTTGGCTGGCATCCTTCAGCTAAGGCCTGGATGGATGCGGCATTCTCTTATTTAAAGCCCGGTGGTTCTCTCGTTTTAGTAGATTTCCATCCCGTATTGTGGATCCTTGATGAGGAATTTAAGGAGATTAAATACCCTTATTTCAATACAGGAGTGATTATTGAAGATAGCGCCGGTAGTTATGCAGCCCCGGAGGCCGATCAAATGGTAAACTATACCTGGAACCACAGTATCAGTGACCTCATCTTACCCATTGCAGATCACCCTAAGCGTTCCCTTACTTTCTTCGGCGAAAGCGATTGGAGTCCATATGCCCTATTCGAGCATACCGAAAAAGCTCCTGGCCAATTCCAAATCAAAGGAAAGGAAGGCTTCTTCCCGCTCGTCTATGCTATACGTGCTCGAAAGGAATTCGTTTAAATCGGCTAATGAACGCGATCCGTCGTGTAGATTTTAAACCATGACAGCACCCG